>JAHEEL010000102.1 GCA_024640745.1 Actinomycetes bacterium | reverse complement strand
GCACGTCGGGATGCTCGATGATCGGCGACATCTCGCCCCTCGGCGTCCCGATGGCACGACCTTGTCGTCGCTCCTGTGCGTATGAAACCGCCTGCTGGTAGGCGCGTTCGGCGATCCCCAAGCCCTCGAGTCCCACTTCTCGTCGCGCCTGGTTCATCATCGCAAACATGTAGCGCATGCCGTGGTTGGGTTCGCCGACCAGGTAGCCGATCGACCGATCGAACGAGAGCACGCACGTTGGGCTGGCGTGGATGCCGAGCTTGTGTTCGATCGAGACTGTCTCGACGTTGTTGCGTTTGCCGACGGAGCCGTCGTCGGCGACGACCATCTTGGGGACGACGAAGAGGGAGATACCCCTGGTTCCTGCCGGAGCATCGGGAAGACGGGCGAGAACGAGATGCACCACATTGTCGGAGAGATCGTGGTCGCCCCACGTGATGAAGATCTTCGATCCACTGATCCGATACGTCCCATCGTCGGCGGGGACGGCTTGCGTGCGAAGCACTCCGAGGTCGGATCCGGCTTCGCTCTCGGTGAGGACCATCGTGCCGGTCCACTCTGCCGTGATGAGCTTCTCGAGGTACGTTTCGCGCAGCGCGTCGCTTGCATGGTCGCGAATGACGGTGATGGCCGACCCGGTGAGCATGGGATTCAGCGAGAACGCCAGATTGGCAGTGACGAACATCTCGGAGATGGCGAACCCAACGGTCTCGGGGAACCCATGGCCGCCGTACTCGGGTGGGCCGGAGACGGCGCTCCATCCGGCGTCGACGTACTTGCGCCAGGCACCCTTGAAGGCATCGGGTGTCGTCACGGTTCCGTCGGCCAACGTGCAGCCGACCTCGTCGCCGGTCCGGTTGGTCGGGGCGATGACTTCGGCCATGAATCTTCCTGCCTCGTCGAGCGCGCCGTCGATGGTGTCCGGGTCGACGTGCTCGAAGCCGGGATAGCTGATGATGTCGTCGAGGTCCGCGATGTGCCGCAGATTGAACTTGATGTCGCGCAACGGGGGTGTGAAGTCAGCCATGGCCCGAGAATAGGCGCCGTGCACGAGTGGCGGTTGGTGCAGTTACGAGGCTTCGGCTCCGGAAGGCTCGAGATCGTCGAGTTCCGACGGCGTTGAGGAGGAAAGCAGGGTGCGAACGTCGAGTGCGAAGTCCATCACCCGCGAGTCGACCCACATGGCGTTCTCTCCCAGCCACGTATCGATGAACTCGACGGTCTCGATGGTCGGGGCTGTTGTGTTCGTTCGTTCGGCTGTCATCGCTACTCGTTCACTCGCTTACCGGAGGGTACGCCGTAGGCTCTCATATTCGTATACATCGACCGGGAGCACCAAATGCTCAAGCGCCATCTCATGTTCAGCATGATCGC
Source organism: Actinomycetes bacterium (assembly GCA_024640745.1). Classification (GTDB taxonomy): domain Bacteria; phylum Actinomycetota; class Acidimicrobiia; order Spongiisociales; family UBA5794; genus JAHEEL01. The sequence goes on along the minus strand of JAHEEL010000102.1, from coordinate 6,863 downwards.
GCTGGCGCTCGTGGTGGCAGGATGCTCGTCCGACGAGGGTGCTGCCGATGCGGGAACGGCCTTGTCCACCACCGCTGGAGGTTTCATGGTTCAGGACGGCGACCTCGTCGAGGTCCACTACGACGGAACTCTCGACGACGGTTCCACCTTCGACTCGTCCCGAGAGCGCGGCACACCGTACACGTTCACCGTCGGCGCCGGCGAAGTCATCCCCGGCTTCGACGACGCCGTACGCGGGCTCAAGGTCGGAGAAACGCGCACGGTCCGAATCGAGCCCGCCGACGCCTACGGAGAGCGGTCAGAGGAGAACGTTGTCGAGGTGCCGTACGGTCCCGATCAAAGCGATGTCGCCGTTGGGGACGAGGTCTACCTCAACACCGGCCAACCGGCCGTCGTGCTCGAAGTCAACGACGACACGGTCCTCCTCGATGTGAATCACTCCCTTGCCGGCGAGGCCCTGACGTTCTCGATCGAGGTGCTTGCGATCACGAGACCGTGAGCGAGAGCTAAGAGCTAAGAGCTAGGAGCCAAGAGCGCGACGGGTCCGGTCTCTTTGTTGCTCGTTCGTCTTGGTTCTTTGCCCGAGGCGTCAGTCCGGTTCGCCGAACCACAAGTGGCGGAACTCGTTGCTCGACTCGAGGAGTTCGTCGGCTGTTCCTTGGGCCACGATCGCCCCATCGTGCATCACGATGATGTGGTCGGCGCGCCGGAGTGCGGGTCGACGGTGGGACACCACAAGAGCCGTTGCTCCCGAGCCGTCGGAGAACAGCCGCTCCCACAGGAGCTGTTCGGTCTCGACGTCGAGCGCGCTCGACAGGTCGTCGAACACCAGGAGGTCCGGCCGGCGCACGAGCATTCGTGCAGCCGCCGAGCGCTGGATCTGGCCTCCCGACAGGCGAACCCCGCGGGGGCCCACCATCGTCTCGAGGCCGTCGGGCATGGCCGCGACGTCGTGCTCCATCGTCGCCGTGCGGATCGCGTCGGCAACCTCCTCGCGGCTTGCCGAGACACCGAGCTCCAGGTTCTGCTCGAGCGTGAGCGAGAACAGGCGGGGCACTTGCGGCGTGTAGGCGGTGCGGGGCGGTTGCATGAACGCCTTCGGGTTGTGGACCTCGGTGCCCTTCCACGCAATCGTGCCGGCGTCGAGCGGCAGGAGACCGAGCACGCTTCGGAGCAGGGTTGTCTTCCCCGATCCGATGCGACCGGTCACGACGACGAATTGCCCCGCCTGAACGTCGAGGTCGACCGAGTCGATCCCCGCACCGGAAGACGCATAGCGGTAGGTGAGGCCGCGAGCGGAAACGATGGGTTCGTTGCTCGATCGAGCCGTCAGCGTTGCGCCTTCTCCCGGCCGGATCGCGGGTGCCGCAGGCGCAAAGAGGTCGCGGTGGGTGACGACGTCCTTCCACGTTGCTCCCCGCATCAAGGAGATCATGCGATCCGCCGAGACGCCCGCCTGTTTGATACGCGCAAGGAACAGGCCCACGAAGTACGCAGAATCGGTGACCATCGCGAGGAGGTAGACGAAGAGGCTGAACTCGCCAACCGTGATGCCGGCCGAGCCATCGGTCGAGATCGAGCCCGCCGTGAGGATCAGGATCAGGCCGGTGCCGATGCTGACGGTGTTGTGGAACACCGCCTCGAGGCCCGCGGTGAATGTGCGGTCACGCACCATCATCTTGCGGCGAACAGCATTGAGGTCGTCGAAGTGCGCCAGCATGGTGCCTTCCGCTCCGGCGACTTTGACCGACTGCACCGAGCCGAACGTCTCTCCGAGGAACCCGGTGATCGCTTCGGTTGATTCCCGCGCGGCCGTCCGGTACCGGCGGATGGTCGAACCCGTGCGGCTCACGATGAGGATGATGATTGCGACGGGTGCGAACACGACCAACGTGATGACCGGGTCGATTGCAAATAGCAGGACCACCGCGACGATGGCGGATACCGTTGAGCCGACGAAGTCAACCGTGAAGTCCATCGCCTCGATCGTGTGGTCCACGTCGTCGCGAAAGCGCGACACGACCTCACCCGGCGTCTCGTCGAGGGGACGCGCTCCGGGCAGCGAGAAGATCCATGAGAGCATCGAACTCCGCATGGAGGCCCCGGCACGGAACAGGACTTCGGAGTGGAGACGCATTCCCCCGAACACCATCGCGATGCGCGCCGCTACGTACGCCCACAACGCAGCGAGAATCGTCGGCAGGTTCCATCCGGCCGCCTCGCCGGAGAGCTGATCGAAGAAGGCCGCGACCACCAGGCCGACGAGCACCGGCATGGACCAGATGGTGATCCAGAGGAGCAAGCTCGCGCCGTAGCGAACCGGCTGGTTCCGGATGAGCTTCAGGATCATCCGGGAGATGGGCGCGCGCGAGCGTGTCGTCATGCGAGCACCTCCTCCATGCCGGTTGCCAAGAGTTGCGAGAACCGCGATCCGGCATCGGCGGCGAGGGCAGCGCGCTCGCCGAACTCGACCACGCGACCGTCGTCGAGGATGAGGATGTCGTCGGCTCGGGCCACTGTGCCGAGCCGATGGGCGATCACGATGCCCGTCCGGCCCTCGAGCAAGTGATCGACCGCCCGTTCGATGAGCGATTCCGTTGCGGGATCCAGGCGGGAAGATGCTTCGTCGAGCACGACCACCCCGGGGTCTTCCAGGAAGATCCGGGTGAACGCAAGGAGCTGCGCCTGGCCCGCGGACAGCCCCCCGCTTCCCGAGTCGAGCAGCGTGTCGAGGCCGTCCGGCATCGAGGCGAGCCAGGGCTCCAACTCGAGTCGGTGAATGGCTTCGAGGATTCGGTCCTCTTCGACGGTATCGTCGAAGAACGTCAGGTTGTCCCGGATCGAAGCCCGAAACAGCTGCACGTCCTGGGTGACCATGCCCACGCGTTTGCGGAAATCCGCGACGTGCGCATCCCACGTCGCGATACCGCCGAGGCGGACCGTTCCGCCCTGCGGTTCGTAGAGGCGGGTGATGAGACGAGCGATCGTCGACTTGCCGCTACCGGTACGTCCGAGGAGTCCGACGACTCGGCCCGGTGCAATCGAGAACGAGACACCATCGAGCACCGTTGGAGCCGCATCGCCCTCGCCCGCGTCATCGTATGAGAAGCGGACGTCGTCGAACTCGACGCTGAGTGCGTCGGCAGCGATGGACTCGTCTCCCTCCGCCTTCAGCTTCGTGGAGGTGTCCATCAGCTCGCCGACCCGCGAGATGGCCGCCCCGGCCTTCTGGAGGTCCTCCATCTGCGCGCGGATCTGTTCCATGGGATGTCGCATCATCTCGACGTAGTGGAACACCAGGTAGACGGAGCCAATCGTCAAGGTACCGATGCCGAACAGCCACGAACCGAGAACGAACACGATCGAGGTCGACAGCCCGTAGAGAAAGATGGTCGTGCTCCACATCGTTGCCCAGCCCATCCAGCTGCGGATCGTCTGTGGGAGCCATCGCTTCTGGATGTCGTTGAACCGGGTCTCCATGTACGGTGCGGCGCCGTTGGCGGAGATGTCCTCGGTTCCCTCGACGACCTCGCCCACGAACCCGAAGGCATGGGCTGCCGTCGCACGAACTGCCGCCCACCAGGGCACCGCAATCCGGTGGAAGCCACTCATCGCCCCGATCGCGAGCGCGGTGAAGACGGTGACGGCGAGGCCCACGATCCAGCTCTCGAGCCACAGCATGACGAGGATGCCGACCACGAGGGCGCCGTTGCCGACGACCTTGATCATCATTGCCGAGAAGAAGTTCGACAGCGACGTGACGTCGCCGTCGATGCGCTCGATGAGCTCACCCGACGAGTGGCCCTTGTGGAAGCCCATGTCGAGATGGACGACATGATCGGTCAGGTCGAGCCGGAGCCGGTTGGTGGCCGACCATCCGACATCCTCGGCCAGGTACGTCGCCCAGATGGCCAGTATCTGCTGGGCAACGGCGATCAGCATGAACGCAACGGCGATCGGAATGAGGGCGCTTGCCCCGCGCCCATCGATCGCTCCGTCGATGAACTGCTTGATCAACTGAGGATTCACGAGCTGTAGGCCGATCGCGGAAAAGAGCACGACCGTCAGCAGCGCCACCCTGAGTCGAAGCGGCCGCAGGTAGTCGGTGAGAAGTCTGAAGTAGGCGCTGAGAGGGATCATGCGGTGTCCTGGATCGTTCGGTGAGTGCGGTTGCGGGCATTGAAAAAGCCGCCCGGTGGGCGGCTGTCTCGCTTGAACGCTGCTACCGGATCAAGACCGGAAACGGGCGCGCGCGAGTGCCGCCTCGAGGCTGTTGGGCTGTGATTCCCGGAACATCCGTGGTGCACTCCTCGCTCGTCGGTCCCGCGATGCGGCCGATTGACGCTACAGACTCTCGCGCGACGTATGAGCACTGTCAAGCGTTCATGTCACAAAGCCTGAACGCCACCGACACGTCAAGGTTCACCCCGTGTCTGCCGACATCATTGAGATGACCTCGCCGAATTGCGCCGCGTGCGGGTCCGGCCTTCCGGACTTCGATGCTCGTTCCTGCGCCGCGTGCGGCGCGGCGGTTGAGCAACCCGGCACCGCTCCCGACACCGCTCCCGCCCCGCTGGGGCCGCCCCGCAGGAAGCTGACCGAGGAGCAGTGGCAGTATGTGACGTGGGGTGCGGTCGGCGCGGGTGCGGTCGCCGTCGTCGCGCTCATCGCCGTGGTGTTCGGACTCCTGTCGCAGAGCGATTCCGCCGAGGCCGCGCCAGAACCCGCTCCGGCGGTGGCGACCACGACGACATCGACCACTTCATCGGCGCAGGCGGGCGGAAGGACGGGGCTTCCGGTGAGCGAGCCGGTGCTGATCGAGTATCCGCGGCTCTGGAGCTCGAATCGCTACAACCGCAACGGGGCCGTCGTGGCGCTGCGGGTCACGTTGGACGCCTGCGATCGTCGAGACGGCATGCTGCACGCGAGCGGATCGATTCGCAATGACTCTTCGGTCGGCCAGGCCTTGAACTACCGCGTGGGTGTCGACCTCACGCGTGCAGTCGTGGGCACGTCGCTGGCGTCTGTGGAGGCGGTGATCACCGATCTGGGACCGGGCGAGACGGCCGACTGGCTGGCCGAGACGGTGTCCACCAAGGCCGTGAGCCTTCGGTGCGAAGTGGTGGCGCTCACGGTCAGCCGCCCCGAGTCCGACTAGTCGCCGGTCGCGGACCGGCCGATTTCATCCGATCACCCGGACGACGAACAGCGCCGCGAGCAGGGCCAATGAGTTCGTAGCGATGTGTGCCAACACCGGCGCGACGGTGCTGTTTGCTCGGAGCCGCAGCCACAGGAACGCGAAACCAGCAAGTGCCGTCCCCCCAACGCTGCCGATTGCTGCAGCGACGACCCCTGCGACGCCATCGAGCATGCCCCCCGCCGGATTTGTCTCGAGCGTGTCGAGCGTGGGGAGGATGTGCCACAGGCCGAACAGGAGGTTGGCCGCGACGGCGGCCCAGAGGGGCGTCCATCGGCGTACGAACATCCCGAAGAGCACGCCGCGGAACAGCGTCTCTTCGTAGAACGCGGTTGCGATGGGAATGCGAACCAGTGCATCGAACAGGATCACCACCGTCGACCGTTCGATGACGCGGTCGTCGTAGAAGAACTCCCGGGTTGTCGGGATAGCGACGCCGATGATCACGCCGATGACGATCACGCCCATCACGATGCCGCCGACGGCAATGCCCCGTCCGAACCGGTCCCTGCAGTAGCCGAGGTCGGGCACGGTCACCCCGGCGTGTCGGGCAATGGCGAGCGCTACGCCGAGAATGCCGAGGTTGAACGGGATGTGCCACCAGGGGTTGAGCACGGCGTTCGCAATGATGTTGGCGTATCCGGTGAGTGCGACGATTGCGACGATGTGCCAGGCGTGCATCGTGTGCTGTCGCGGCGGCTCGCGTAGCCACATCGACGGATGCCACATCCGATCCCATTCGGACCGGGTCCACGATGCCTGCCCTTCGCCCCCCGGCGTCGGCGCGGCCGCTTCGGCGGAATCGTGCTGCTCGTCTTCGGTCGCTGCCATGGGGGTGAACCCTACCGGCGACCCTGCCACGCGGCGCTACCCTTCTACCCATGGCGCTGTTGGACGCGTTCAAACAACAGGTCTTGAGCCTGGGGCGAAGCGAAGCCCGGGCGAAGGCTCGTCCGCTGCTTCATCAGGATGAGACATTCGCGCGATCGGCCGCCGGTGTCGACCGCCGAACGGCTGAAGCGTTTGTCCTATTCTGGCTGCTCTCCGATCAGGCGCTCTATCTCGTCGCCGGCGGCGCCGACGGTGACTGGGCCTATCGCATACCGTACGGAGTCATCGACGAGATGGCGCTCGACTTCGACGAGAACGCTGCGAGCCTGCCTTGGTATGTGCGTCTGGCTATCGACCCATCCGCCGACGGCACGATCACAACGCTCGGCGAAGCCGCCGATCCCGGCAAGCCGCTCGCTGCGCCGCATCCGCGCATCGTCGAGCCCGCCGAGCGAGATCGGCTCGCTCGCGGTGAGATCATCCCGTTGACGGGGTTCGCAGTGGTGCCGCAGAAGTTCCGTTCGATGCTCTCGCTCCAGCTCGCCGCATCGGGAGCTGCACTCCATCTTCACGGTGAGGATCGCGCCGAGGCGCAGCGAAGACTGCGCGCCCGAAAGCGCGGAAAGGCGAAGGAGTAGCGGGGAGACGCTAGACAGGAGACGGTGGACAGGAGACCGGAACGGCTGTCTCTCGTGTCTTGTCTCTCGTGTCTGTCGTCTCGTGTCTGTCGTCTCGTGTCTCGTGTCTCGTGTCTCGTGTCTCGTGTCTCTCGTCTCTCTTCTACCCGCTCAGTGGCTCGAACTTCGCCGTGAAGTGCCTCAGCCACGGGGCTTGT
>JAHEEL010000101.1:2450-8240 GCA_024640745.1 Actinomycetes bacterium | reverse complement strand
GCACGAATTGGTCGGGAACGTCGTCCGCGTTGTCGTCGGTCCACCCCCTGCGTTCCTCCCAGGGTGTGAGCCGCTGTTCGAGCTCGATGAACGCCTGGGAGTACTCGGATCTGAGGGGAACCTGCACCATGTTGCGCGGGATGCTCATCAACGCTGCCTTCCCCGTCGTCGTGTCGAGGGTCGCGACGATGATCGAGTCGGTGCGCAACCCACCTCGCCCAGGCCCCGCGTCGCCACCTGCGAGGAGGATCGTGATGCGGTCGATTCCTTCGGTCTCCACGCTCGGGAGGAGACTCATCGCTTCCGCTGGTTCCGCAATGATGTCGGGCCAGGCGTCGATCGCCTCCGGATCACCGAGGCCGGGACGGAAGACCAGATTCCTCGTCGAACGCGGCGTCACGATCACCGGCACAGCACTGAGTGCCGGATCGGGTACATCGATCACGACCGTATCCGTCGGAGCGAACGGTGCCGGTTCGATCGGCGTTGGCTCCTCAAAGATCGGGGCGGCCTCGTCGCCGGTCACGAATACCGATTCCAGGAGGTCGATGGCCTCGAGGTCGTACGCAACAAACACCGCGTGGGGCGCAGCAACGGCGATGATCGTGATCGCCAGCACGCCGGTCGCGAGCCAACCCGGCTTGCGCCCGTTCCGTGCGATTCGGTAGGCGTCGAGCACCGCCAATTCTCGCCAGGCGAGAATGATTCCGTTGATCGCGAGGAGCGACCACAGCACCGCAGGCTGGACGATGAGTTCGAGCATCCGCACGACACCGAGCGACCAGATCGCTGCGACCAGGGCGGCGAGGGCGACGGTCGGCAGGAAGACCAGGACCGCCCGGCGCGTCCGACCCCCATACCATTGGCCGGCGCCGGGCAGGATCGCAGAGAGTACGGCAGCAACACCCGGTCTCGCCGAAGCCGAAGGGGTCGCGTCGGTCATGATGCTGCGTTCTGCCTCCCGTACGCGGCCGACGCCGGCAGCCCGCCAACGTCGAAGCCGTCGCTCCTCCAACGAGCCGGAGCCCCCGGGGGGTTCCCGGCGACTCCACGGCGACGCCGGTCACCGTCGGCCCATCACGCGTCAAGTCTGGCGCGGCCGTGAGCTCCTCGCCAGGGCCATCTTCTCCGACCTCGATCGCGTCACGCCTTCGGGCGCCATCTCGCATGCTGCACGTCATCCGGCATGAGCGTGCCAGGGTCCGCTCGGAGGGATGTCCCGGCTTCAAGCCGGAGGGCGAAGCGGTAGCCTCGACAGTGCACGGCAAGGGAGGTCGCGTGAAGCTCGTCGAGTGTGTACCCAACTTCTCGGAAGGGCGTGATCGAGCGGTGATCGACTCCATCACCGCAGAGATCGAGGCCGTCGACGGTGCGGAGTTGCTCGACGTCGATCCGGGCGAAGCAACCAACCGCACGGTGGTCACGTTCGTCGGCTCACCCGACGCCGCCGAGGAGGCCGCGTTCCGCGCTATTGCGCGGGCGGCGGAGCTCATCGACATGTCGAAGCACAGCGGTGCGCATCCGCGAATGGGAGCAACCGACGTCTGCCCGTTCGTACCGCTCGAGGGAACCACACTGGAGGACTGCGCTGCGATTGCCCGCCGACTGGGGGCACGCGTCGGCGCCGAACTGGGCATCCCCATCTACCTCTACGAGCATGCGGCGCGCGGTGGACGGCGCTCGCTTGCCGAGGTGCGCACCGGAGAGTACGAGGGGCTGGCGGCCCGTGCCGATGCCCCGGACTTCGGCCCGGCATTCAATGGGTCGACCGGTGCGACCGCGATCGGGGCCCGCCAGTTCCTCATCGCGTACAACGTGAACCTCAATACGACTGATCGCCGACTTGCCCACCAGGTGGCCTCCGCGGTACGAACACTGGGGACCGCAACCCGGGATGACGACGGGAAGATCATCAAGGATGAGCACGGGAAGACGGTGTTCGCCCCCGGTCGCTTCGAAGAGGTCAAGGGCGTCGGTTGGTATATCGACGAGTACGACCGGGCCCAGGTGTCATTGAACCTCACCGACACGGCGATTGCGCCGATGCACGAAGTGTTCCAGGCGTGCCGCGAAGAGGCCGCCGCACGGGGGATGCGGGTCACGGGATCTGAGATCGTCGGTCTGGTTCCACTCGAATCGATGCTGGCGGCGGGGGACCACTTCCTTGCTTCCCAGGGCCGCAGCACCGGCGTCCCTGAGGCAGCGCGGATCGACGCCGCGATCACGTCGCTCGGGCTCAGCGAGCTCACGCCGTTCGACCCGACAACGAAGATCGTCGAGTACCGATTCCGTGGCGAGCCCGATGGGCTCATCGACCGAAGCGTGCGCGCGTTTTCGGACGAGTTGTCCACCGACTCCCCGGCTCCGGGCGGCGGGTCGGTCGCGGCACTGGCGGGAGCACTCTCGGCGTCGCTGTCGGCGATGGTGGGCTCCCTCACCTACTCCAAGCGAGGCATGGAAGGCGTTCGACCGGCGATGGAAGCCGTTGGCCGCGACGCGCAGGCCCTCAAGGATTGGTTCCTCGCAGCGGTCGACCGAGATACCGACGCGTTCAACGCCGTCCTCGCAGCCGCACGCATGCCCCGCACGACAGAAGAGGATCTCGCCGTCCGGGATGCGGCAATGGCTGCGGCCAATCTGGACGCGACGCTCGTTCCGTTGACCGTCCTCGAACGATCGGTCGAGGCGCTCGATCTCGCGATGGTTGCGGCGCGGGATGGGAATCCGAATTCGGTGTCGGATGCCGGTGTCGCAGCTGCGTGCGCCGTCGCGGCGGCCGAGGGTGCCTCCCTCAACGTGCGGATCAACCTCGATGGGCTCGAAGGTGACACGTCGGAAATCGTGGCTCGCCGGGAGCTTGCGCTCGCATCGGCGCGCGAGCTCAGCGCCACCGTGATGCAGGTCGTGAACGAACGACTTGCGGAGTAGGGGCCGCTACCAGCCCAGACCCACACCCGCTGCGGTGATGAGCACCACCATCAAGCCCAGGGCCATCTGCGTCCATCCGATGACCTTCGCCTCGACCGGTGGCCGATTCAGCGACACCACCGCAACGAGCCCAACGAGTCCGATCGCCACTACGGCGAGCCACGGAACGATGTCGAGGATCGCAGCGATTGCTACCGCTCCGGTCGTCGCCGCCTGTACAGCGTAGATCGTTGAGGCTCCGGTCGCCCGGCCGTGCAGCCGACGGATCTGGCCTCGAACGAGGAAGATCGCCGCGACGTCGCGAGCAGCGAGCACGAGCCAGAGACCGAACGCGGGAGCGATATCCCACCCGCTCCCGATCGCGATGGCCGATACCGTTGCCCCCATTGCGATGGAGCCCGACAGCTGCGGGAGCAAGGCCCGGTTCTTGCTCCGGGCGTCGGCGCGCAGCGCGTACAGAGCAAACGGTAGGGCGACCAGGACTGCGATCCAGAAGGGGCCGTCCGCAGTGAACAGTGCCCCGATCGCTCCAGCGAGGGCAAGGGCCCCGTAGATGAGCGCAAAGACGAGCGCGATCCGCGACCGGGGCAGCCACCGCCGACGCACGAGGTCGGTCGAGAGGACCTTGACCGGACGCCGGGCGAGGAAGATGCCGATGGCGGCTGCTGAGATCTCCCATGCCGCCGCCGATGGCGCCACGAGCAACCCGAGGAGGATCGGTTCCAGCGTGAAGCCCCACCCCCCGTGCTCGGTCGGGAGAGCGATCGACCGAATGCGCGGCCGCACAGCACTCGCCGCCTGCCCGGCTGCCGGCCTCGCCTCTGCGTCCGCGTCGGTCACGGAGCAATGATATGGCCGACCGCGCGCGACCTTGCTCGCGTGCGAGCCCCCAAAGCCCCCTCCGCTGCGCTCCGGCCTAGCGGCCGGTGCTCGCGCCTCCCCCACTACGTGGGAGAGGCAACCAACGCGCAGAACTCGTCTCCCCCACGGACGCCGGAGCCGCAACCAACGCGCAGAACTCGTCTCCCCCACAACGTGGGAGAGGCGAACGGCCAGAGCGCGGTACCGTTACGGGCGTATGTCGTCCGTGATTTCCCGTATCCGCTCTGCGCTCCGCTCGCGCGGTCACACCGCGTTCCTTGGCGCGTCGCTGCTCCTCGGAGTCTTGGTCGGTGTGGGCGCGGCATTCCTCGTTTGGGGCCTGGAGCTGGTCGCGCACGGTGTCGGAGAGACCGATGCATTCTTCGGGCTCGGCAGATGGGTCTTTGTGATCTCGATCCCGCTGGGCCTCCTGGCGGCGTGGCTCCTCAATCGGTGGCTCGGGCCGGATGTCTCCGGCGGCGGCGTAGCCGAGACCATGGTCGGCCTCAACCTCGAGGGCGGCTATCTCCGCACGCGACTCGTGGGCGCCAAGATCGCAGCTACCGCGGCCACGCTCGGCACCGGTGGTTCCGGAGGTCGAGAGGGCCCGATCGTCCTCATCGGTGGTGCCATCGGGTCGTCGCTTGCGCGCTACACGCGTTTCGGCATCGACCAGGTGAAGAGCCTGGTTGCAGCCGGCGCTGGGGCCGGCATCGGCGCAAGCTTCAACGCACCGATTGCGGGGATGATGTTCGCGCTCGAGGTCGTGCTGAGTTCCTTCGCAATTCGGCACATCAGCGCGATCGTTGTCACGTCGGTCGCTGCTGCCGTCACGACGCACGCGCTCGTTGGCGAGGAGACGTTCCTGCGGTCGCCGGCCTACGAACTCAACGATCCCCTTCAGCTGATCCTCTACGCCCTCCTTGCCGTTCTCGCCGTGCTCTTCGGCACATTCTTCCTGCGCGTCCTCGACCGGACCGCCATCACCAGGGTGTCCTCACGGATTCCGGGATGGCTGCTGCCGGTGCTGATGGGCGTCGCCGTAGGCATCATCGGCCTCTGGCACCCCGAAACACTCGGAACCGGGCAGACCTTCCTCACCGAGCTGCTGGTGTTGCGCAATGCCGGTGACTTCGTGTGGTGGTCGCTCTTCATCATCGCCGCGCTGAAGGCGGTCACGGCTGCTCTCACCCGCAAGGGAGGTGGCTCCGCGGGAACGTTCATGCCAGCGCTGGTGATCGGAGGCGCCGTCGGCGCCGGGTTCGCCATCCTCATCGATCCGCTCTGGGGATTCTCGCGTCTCGACCCGGGCGCCTTTGCGCTCGTCGGCATGGCGGCGGCGCTCTCCGCCACCGCGCGCGCTCCACTGACTGCGGTCATCCTCGTGTTCGAACTCACCGGAAGCTACGGGCTCGTCCTGCCGCTGATGCTGGCTGCGGCGCTCGCAACGCTGATCGGCGACCGCATCCACCCGGAGTCGGCCTACACGATGAGCCTTGCCAGGAAAGGCATACGAATGCCGAAATCCGAGGACATCGACCTGCTCGACACGGTCGAAGTGAGCGAGGTCATGTCGCCGGTCGACGTCGTCGCCACACCGGGCATGACGATGGAAGAAGCCGGGGAACTCCTCGATGGGACCCGACATCACGGGATGCCGGTGCTGCTCGACCATGGACTCGTCGGCGTCATCAGCGTCACCGACCTCGAGCGGGTTCAAGGCTCACCGGCCGACACGACCGTTGGAGAGCAGATGTCCCCATACCCGATCACCGTGACCCCAGACCAGCCCGTCTCGGTTGCACTTGCGCGGATGGCATCCCTCGGCCTGGGACGGCTACCGGTGGTTGCCGACGACAACCCCAAGCACCTGGTCGGAATGTTCCGGCGCGAGTCGGTGGTGCAGGCCTACCACCACGCACTCGGCATGGCGACCGGCCGCGAGCTCTATCGCGATCGTGCCCGCGTGCGTTCCCAGCCCGGAGCCCGGTTCTTCGAAGC
>JAHEEL010000101.1:0-2440 GCA_024640745.1 Actinomycetes bacterium | reverse complement strand
CACCGGTGAGTCTCGCGAGCGAGTTGGCTTCCTGATCGAACCGAGCCATGACTCCACCGGTGAGTGGCAGCGCCCAACGAGCGACGTCTGAGCCACACTGGGGCCTACTCCACGCTCAGAGAACGTCGGTGATGAGCACAGCCCGCTCCTGGGAGATCGTGCCCGCCGGGATCGTTGGGTCGCCGGCGATCAGCCGCTCCACCATCGGCGCCTTGTCGAGGCCGGCGATGATCCACACGATCAGCCCGGCTCGGTCGAGCGCCGGACGAGTCAGCGTCATGCGCCGATGCCCACGGTACGGCCCCGTCATCGCAACGGTTCGGTCCTCGACGAGCAGCGCGGCATCACCCGGAACGAGCGACGCGGTGTGGCCGTCGTCGCCGAGGCCGAGGTGGACGATGTCGAGCGATGGCGGAAGCTCTCGGGCATACCAATCGGCTGCCGTGTCGAGCTGGGCCGCGTCCACCGGCATCGGATGCGCCGAAGCGGGGACCCGGTCGAGGAGCGTTTCCGCGAGTCCGGTGAGGTTCCGATCGTCGCTGCCCGGCGGTGCCACGCGTTCGTCCACCTGATAGACGTCGACGGCGCTCCACGGGAGTGCCGCCTCGCTCAGACGCTCGAACACCGCCCAGGGCGTTCTCCCACCCGACAGGGCAATGGACGCGCGACCGTTGATCGCAATCCGAGCGCGCAGCTCCTCGACGATCAGGTCCGTCGCGACGGACGTCAGATCCGACGCAGCGCGCACGACCCGCATCATGCCACCCGCTTGCTTGGCTCGAGCAGTTGAGCCGATCGCTGCTCCATGCCCGTCAGCGTACCGAACTCGCCGATGGGACAATGGAACGAGACAGCGGTGGAGAGGACCGACGTGCACGGGATAGCTGCGGCGATGACGAGACGATGATGGCACCGGGGGATCACCGCCACCTGTTCGTGATCTTCGGCGGAACGGGCGACCTCGCTCGCCGAAAGCTGATCCCATCGATCTACCGCCTGATCACCGAGGACGGTCTCGGAGATGACTGCGTGATTCTCGGTGTCGGTTCCGGCGACCTGGACGACGATGAGTACCGATCGTGGACCCGGGAGGTGCTCGTCGAAGCCGGATTCCCACAGCGCGAGGTGTCGTCATGGAGTGACCGAAACGTCCATTTCCAGCGCGTGCCGCGGGACGCGGATTCGCTCGATGAGCTCAGCGAGCGAATCGCTACGATCGAGGACGAGCACGGCCTTCCCGGCAACCGGGTCTTCTACCTGGCGCTTCCTCCAGCGGTGTTCCCATCGACCATGACGCGGTTGGGCGAGGCGGGACTTCATGAGAGCCCGGGTTGGGCTCGGCTCGTCGTCGAAAAGCCGTTCGGCTCCGACCAGGCATCGGCAAGCGCCTTGAACGAACTCGTGCATCGCTGGTTCGATGAGGAGCAGGTCTACCGGATCGACCACTACCTGGGCAAGGAGACGGTGCAGAACCTCTTGACGTTCCGGTTCGCGAATCCGCTCTTCGAGAACGTGTGGAACCGGGACCGCATCGAGTCGATCGAGATCACGGTTGCCGAGGAACTCGGCATCGGAGACCGCGCGGGCTACTACGAGTCGGCCGGTGCACTGCGCGACATGGTGCAGAACCACCTCACCCAGGTGCTGACGCTCGTGGCCATGGAGCCGCCCGTCTCGTTCAACGCCAATCAGATCCGCAATGAGAAGGTGAAGGTCATCGAGGCGATTGCGCCGATCGCCGAAGAAAGCATCGTCTTCGGCCAGTACGAGGCCGGGACGATCGACGGCGAGGGGGTCCGTGCCTACCGCGCGGAGGACGGAGTCGACGAGGCGTCGAAGACGCCGACCTTCGTCGGCGTCCGGCTCGAGGTCGATACCTGGCGTTGGCAGGGAGTCCCGTTCTACCTGCGAACCGGGAAGCGCCTTCCGCGTCGCCTCACCGAGATCGCTGTGACTTTCCGCCAGCCGCCGCTCTGCATCTTCCACGGACATCGCGACAGCTGCGGCATCGAACCCAACGTGCTGCTGATCACGCTGCAGCCCGACGAAGGCTTCACGCTTCGATTCAACGTGAAGGCTCCGGGCGAGCCACTGACCATCGATTCGCAAGCGCTGCGGTTCAGCCACGACGACGCCTACGGCGAGCTCCCGGATGCCTATCAGGCTCTGATCCTCGACGTCATCGAAGGAGACCAGACCCTCTTCGTGCGCGGCGACGAGGCGGAAGCCTCGTGGCGTGTCTACGACGACCTGCTCGACCACCCGTGCGAACCCTATCCCTACGTCGGGGGCACGTGGGGACCCGCGACACTCGACGCGTCCCTCGCCCTCGGTGGCACCGAATGGACGGGAGAGCGCGAACGCGCCCGAGACGCCGGCGACGGAACTGCACCGATCGACCCGCGGTCGTAGCCGTCGCTCGTCCGCAGAGAGAGCCCGT
>JAHEEL010000100.1 GCA_024640745.1 Actinomycetes bacterium | reverse complement strand
TAGCCCTTCTCGGTGAGCCGCAACGCCGAAACGCTGCCCCCGAAGCCGGATCCGATGATGACGACGTCGTAGGAAGTCTGCACGGGCGGACAGTAGTGGGATGCGCGGCTGCCGAGGGTGAGTCGCCGGAGTGAGACGGAAGACTTGAGAAGCGAGGCTCAGAACCCGGGACACGCGGCGGGCTTTATCTCGGTGATCCAAGCTCCCGGGTCGCCTCTTCGCGCCCTCGCTGTGTTCCCGCGTCCCGGGGCGGCGGGCCTTGTCGTCTGGGTGATGGCTCGCGGCCCGCCCCTGCCGCGGACGAGCATCGGCTCGTCTTCGTCTCCCCTTTCTGACGGTGGGAGCGACGGAGGCCTTGGCTGCTCAGAATCTCGGCTTCTCGTTGATGACGGTGCCTTCGGCTCTTGCTTGATCGAGCCAGGGTGGGCCGTGGATCGGGGGGTGGAGGAGTCGTCTCCTCTGGGGCGGCGATTCGGGGTCGATGCGGAAGCCCCGGCCGTGGATCGCAACCTGGTGATGGAACCAGCACACCGTCGTCAGATTCCCCAGATCGGTACGGCCACCGTCGACCCATCGGGTGATGTGATGCACCTGCAGGCGATACCGGCTGGTACAGCCCGAAATCGTGCACGCCGCACCGTCACGATCCAACACGAAGCGGCGCAACCGCGGCGGGATAACTCGGGACCGGCGTCCCATGGCGAGTGGTGTCCCGTCGGATGCTCGGGCGGTGACCTCGACCACACCGTCACACAGGATCGCTTCGATCGCAGCCTCCCCAACCCGAGGCCCACCTTCGATCGTCACCCCGGCTCGACCATTCGACGCTGCCGCCTCGTTTGCGTCGACAAACACCGTCAACACAGATCGGGGGTCTTCGATACTCACCCCGTCACCGCCGCAGAGGGTGTCGAGGCTGATCGCCCACAACGCATCCGCAGCGCGTGCCGCCCGCGACACCCTCACCGATCCGGATTCGCTGGGGAACATGCCGGCCTTCGCATCGAGGGCATCAACCACGATCCTGCCCGCAAAGCCCGGCAGGCGGCCATTGAGGCGCCACTGGGATTCATCCAGGTTGGGTTCCACCACCAGGTAGCGGTCGTTGAACGCCATCTCCTCATCGATCCGGCTCATGCGGCGCCGTTTCGCCGCCAGGCGGCGGATCCCGGCAACGTCGTAGCCATCCAGATCGGTGAGGTCGCCGGTGTCGTCCCGCCCGCCGAACCTCCCGACCGCCACCGCCCGATCGAAGCCGATCACCCCCGCCGCCACTGCGTCCTCGACATCAGGCAGCTCCTCGAGACGCCGAGCGGTGGCGACCAAGTCCCGGGCGGTTTCCGGAGCAACATCGAGGCGGCTACACACCCACTCACCCAACGACGCGCAACCCGCCGCGGTCGGTGTCTGACGCCGATCGACCTCGCGCAACAACACCATCTGCTCGGCCCTCGACCGGGCGATCGCAGACTCGCGATCAAGCAACTCCCGCTCAATCTCGTCGTTCGTGGCGTTCTCGATATCCATACCCGCAACGTACCAAGAGTCAGTGACAGAAACGACTCGTCACAGGCAGCAGGTCGCGTGTTTCTTGCACTCCAATCGGGACCTTGCGCGTCGCGGATCCGTTCGACCCCCTCCGTCGGCGGCGTTGCCGCCGCACCTCCCCCTCAGAGGGAGGAATCCAGCGAAGGGAGGGATTCGGCGACTGGCTAGAACTCCGCGGCGCCCCACACGGGGATCTGGGCGCCGTCGATGACGGCCGAGCGGTGACCGGTGAGGAAATCGATCACGTTCGCGATCTCGTCCGGTTTGGGCCAGTTGACGTAGTCGGCATAGGGGAGCGCCCCCCTGGTCCGTTCGGTGTCGATCACCGAAGCGAGCAGGACGTTGCTGGTCACGTTGGTGTCCGAGAGCTCACGGGCGACGGACTTTGCGAGGGCCACGACGCCCGCCTTCGCCACGTTGTATGCGGCCTGACCGGCCGGAGCGTCGATGGCCTGCCGACTCCCGAGCATGATGATGCGGCCCCAGTCTTCGTCGCGCATGTGAGGAATAGCGGCCCGCACGGCGTTGAAGGTGGAGCGCAGATTGAGATCGATCATGCGATCGAATCGAACGTTGTCGGTCTCGTGGACGTCGCGTCCACCGGCCCAGCCGCCCACGAGGCACACGAGCACGTTGAGACCGCCAAACGTGTCAACCGTCTCCTGAACGAATCGGTCCATTGCCGTTGGATCAACGGCGTCGACCCGCCGCAGCAGCAACTGATCCGCGTCGAGATCGAAGTCGCGCTCGAACGCGGCGGCCTCCTCGGGAATGATGTAGGTGACGCCGAGCCGGAAATTGCGCTGAATGAGCAAGGGGACGAGCGCCCGGCCGACCGAGCCGGTGCCCCCCGTAACGATGGCGATGTTCGATCCCGTCATAAACCCACACTAGCCAGTCGGTAAGGAACCAGAGCCGATCTGGACCTCCTCAAATTCTTGCTGCTACGATGCGCTTGCAGCCAGAGGGAGCTACGCGAGGAGTCGGCAATGGCGGAGATCACGCTCGAAGACATTGGCAAGATCTATCCAGATGGAACGCGCGCGGTGGGCCAGGTCACCCTGGACATTCGCGACGGTGAGTTCCTCGTGCTGGTTGGGCCGTCGGGGTGTGGCAAGTCGACGGTGTTGCGGATGATCGCGGGTCTCGAGGAGATCTCTGAGGGGAAGCTGCACATTGGGGATCGTTTGGTGAACGATGTGGCGCCCAAGGATCGCGATATCGCGATGGTGTTCCAGAACTATGCGTTGTATCCGCATATGACGGTGTTCGACAACATGGCGTTTGGGCTGAAGCTGCGGAAGACGCCGAAGGATGAGATCAAGCGCCGGGTCGACGACGCCGCCGAGGTGCTCGAGATCACGGAGTTCTTGGATCGCAAGCCGAAGGCTTTGTCGGGTGGTCAGCGGCAGCGGGTGGCGATGGGTCGTGCGATTGTGCGCGAGCCGAAGGCGTTCTTGATGGATGAGCCGCTGTCGAACTTGGATGCGAAGCTGCGGGTGCAGATGCGTACCGAGCTGGGTCGGCTCCATAACCGGCTGGAGACGACGACGGTGTATGTGACCCACGACCAGGTGGAGGCGATGACGTTGGGTCATCGGGTTGCGGTTTTGCGCGCCGTGTCGCAGAAGCGGCCGTTCAACTTGCAGCAGGTGGCTCCTCCGACGGAGTTGTTCAACAATCCGGCGAACTTGTTCGTGGCGGGCTTCATTGGGTCGCCGGCGATGAACATGGTGTACGGCGTGTTGGAGCAGGAATCCGAAGGCCGGGTGTTCCTCAAGTTCGCCGACAAGCGTGTGTACGTGGAGCGGGCGGCGTTGGATGCGCATCCGGGGATCGAGGACTACTTCGGCAAGCAGATCGTGGTTGGGATTCGTCCCGGAGAGTTCGAGGACGCGCGCATGGGGGAGGCGCCGGCGGATCGCACGATTCGCGTCAAGACCGATGTGAACGAGTTGCTGGGGTCGGAGTCGTATGTGCACTTCGGGCTCGACTCGGCGCCGGTGATCACGCCCGATATCGAGGAGCTCCTCGCCGACTCGGGAACTGATCCGGAGACGCTCGGTCATGAGACCCGGTTCACGGCGCGTGTCAGCCCGGATGTCTCGGTGCCCGACATGTCCGAGGTCGACCTCGTCATCGACACGTCGAAGCTCCATTTCTTCGACATCGATTCGAGCGACAAGATCGGCTACACGGCCAAGGCCTAGACGACACGGCAGTCTCGGAGCGGTCGCCCTGCCCTAGGGCGTCAAGCGCTTGAATACTTCGGCGCGACGCATGCCGAAGTCCGCCCCTGCTTCCCGCATCCAACCGTCGATCTGCTCGACGAACCGGGATCGTGCGCCGCCCGATTCCGACGCGCCGCCCATGGTCGTCTCCGACTGGGAGGTGTGACAGAGCAGAGCCGCGACCTTGGCGTCGAAGGCAGCCTGATCGACCGGTTCGGCGTGGTCCGGCTCGTCGGCCGACCACAACAGGACGGCCGCCGGTCGGTGCGGCTCGAGCTGTTGGTCCGGGTAGAACCTCGGTTCGCGCGCAGCGACGGTTGCATCGACCGCCAACATCCCGGCGGTGCGATGATCGGGATGCATTTGATAGCGCTGCCACGGATCGTGCGACAGCACGACGTTGGGCCGGTGTTTCCTGATCAGCGACGCGAGGCTCTTTCGAAGAGCGGGTGTATGTTGCAGCTCGCCGTCGGGCTGGCCCAACCAAGCAACGGTTCCCACGCCGAGGACGGCGGCGGCGCGGACCTGCTCCCTGCGCCGCTCGGCAACCAGGGCGGCTCGATCGATCTGCGGATCCCAGGATCCCATCGATCCGTCGGTAGCTACAACGATGACGGCGCGTGCCCCGCCGGCGGTCCACCGGAACAAGGTGCCGCCGGCGCCAAATTCTGCGTCGTCCGGGTGAGCGCTGATGGCCATCACATCTGCCGGCTGCGGGAGCGGCTCCAAGGTTCGAGGGATCTGATCGTAGAGACGTGAAGGCATGGGCTGTTGAGCCTACCGGGTGGTGGGCGACCGGGCCGTGCGCGAGCCGTCTCAAAGGTGGTCGAGGCGCTCCAATGCTGCAAGGTCCCACGGCCGGTCGAGGTCGAGTGCGAGACCGGGACGGACGAGGACGGTCGCCCGTCCCCGTAGCTTCGACGCGTGACGTCGGAAGCTCCCGGGGCCGTAGCTGAACGGAAACCCTCCGGCAGGGGCTCCGACAAGGGACGTTCCGCCGTCGTGCGATGGTGAGAGCACGACGCCGCGCACCGCGCATCGGGCAGCGGCGGCAACGTCCCGGACCGAGAGGACCGGCAGGTCGGCATGTACCACGATCCACGGTCCGTCGACGGCCGCCACGCCGGCACGTGCTGCAGCGTTGAGGCCGCCCGAAGTCGGTTCGGGTACGATCGAATCGGCATGCCCGGCGGCCCATCGCTCGACCTCCCGGTCGCTCGAGACGACGAACGCCCTGATGCCGGCGTTCCTGATCGTTTCGATGGTGTGCATCGCGAGACGACGCATGAGCGCAGCCCGTTCGGCGGCGTCGAGCAGGGAGGAAAGCCGGGTGAGTCCGTTGAACGACCGGATCGGGACTACGGCTGAGACCGTCCGGTTCGGTTGTTCGTCGGGCACGCGTGCGGCCCGCGCCATGCGCTCGACGGTTTCCATGGGAAGCGCGAGCCTACCGGGCACGATCGTTCACCGGTCCGTGTCGCCAGCACTCCTGAAAACTCCGGCGCTGGTCGCCGGTCGCTGATCCGCAGCATCGGCACCGATCGTGTCTGGGTTGTCGTCCGCCGCGGCTCCGAAGCAACGAAGGAGACCGGCCGGCTACGTGATCTAGTGCTCGACGGCGCGCAGAAAGCGCCGGGTCCGCTCGTTCTTGGGGTTCTCCAGGACATCGCTGGGCGGACCCTGCTCTTGGATGACGCCTTCATCGATGAAGAGAACCCGGTCGGCAACCTGTTTGGCGAACCTCATCTCGTGAGTGACGATCAGCATCGTCATGCCTTCGTCGGCAAGCGCCCGCATCACATCGAGCACCTCGTCGATCAACTCCGGGTCGAGGGCGCTGGTCGGCTCGTCGAACAGCATCATGTCGGGGTTCATGCACAACGAGCGAGCAATCGCCACCCGCTGTTGCTGGCCGCCCGACAGCCGGATCGGGTATTCGTCTCGCTTGTCGGCAAGACCCACTCGCGACAGCATTGCCTCGGCGACCGATATTGCCTCGTCGGTCGCGCGACCGAGGACTTTGCGCTGCGCGATGGTGAGGTTCTTCAGCACGGTGAGATGGGGGAACAGATTGAACTGCTGGAACACCATGCCGATCTTGGCGCGGACCTCATCAACGTCGGTTTCCGGGTCCGTGATGTCATAGCCTTCGATCAGCACCCGGCCCGCCGATGGAACCTCGAGAAGGTTCACGCAACGAAGCAGCGTCGACTTGCCGGAACCCGATGGCCCGATGATGCAGATCACCTCGCCTGTCGTGACGGAGAGATCGACACCACGGAGCACCTCGAGTTCCCCGAACGACTTGTGGAGGTCCTCGATCTCGATCGGCGGTGCTGAAACGGTCATCGCCCCTTACCTGCCTTGCGCTCCAGCCGCTGGACCAAGAACGTCATCGGGAGCGTGATGAGCAGGTACATGAAGGCGACCACGGTGAGGGGCGTCGCATTCTGTGTGCTGGTCATGAAGTCGCGAGCGAACTTGGTGAGCTCTTTCGAGAGCGGTGTCGTGCCGATCACGAAGAGGAGCGAAGTGTCTTTGATCAGCAAGACCAACTCGTTGGTGAGCGGCGGGATGATGATGCGGAAGGCCTGGGGCAGGATGATGTACGTCATCGCGGTGCTCTTCGGCATGCCGAGGGACCGAGCCGCTTCCATTTGCCCGCGCGGTACCGCTTCGATACCGGCACGAATGGTCTCTGCCATGTAGGCGCCGGCAACGAGCCCTAGCCCGAGGGTTCCCTTCCCAAGGGTTCCGCCCGGGATGCGGATGCCAAGCGCCAACGGCAGACCGAAGGCAACCAAGATGATGGTGATCAGCGCCGGTAGGCCCCGAAAGAGTTCGATGTAGCCCGTGGCAAACCAGCGGTAGGGACCGATCGTGGATCGCTTCATCAACGCCAGGAACAACGCCAGCACGAGTCCGAAGCTGAATGCCAGGGTCGTGTAGATGATGGTGTTCTTGGCCCCAATGAGGATGACATCGGGGAACATCGCCTTGATGATGTCGGGTTGGAAGAAGCTCTGCTGCAGTTGCTGCCAATCGATGGTGAAGGCAAGAACCACAAGCAGGATGATGGTGGCAACGTAGATGACGCGCCGTCTGATCTCTGCGCGACGCATTCGGCTCGACTTGGTTGCTACCGCCATTCGCCGTCTACGTTACCGCGTTGAGGCCCTCCCCTGCAGAGGCACACCTGCGGACGCCAATGCGGGGCGGCCCATTGGACCGCCCCGCCGATACGTCGTGGGTAGATACAATCAGCCGGTCGGGAAGAACTCCTCGTAGATGGTGTCATACGTGCCGTCATCGCGGAGCTTGGCAAGTGACGCGTTGACTGCGTCCATCAGAGCCTCGGATCCCTCTTCCTTGACGGCAAAGCCGTAGAACTCTTCTGTGCTGTAGGTCTCAACGAGCACCAGGTTGGAGTTGTTGAGGGCAGCGTCGCCGTTGGTCACGATGTCCTGGAGCACTGCGTCGATCTCTCCGGCATTGAGTGCCGTGATGAGATCGCCGGGGTTCTCGAACGAGACGAGGTTGGCACCAGTGGCATTCTCGGTGGCGTACTGCTCGCCGGTCGTGCCCGTCTGGACGCCCAGGTTCCTGCCGTCCAGATCGGAAATCGAGGCGATTCCGCTCCCTTCGCTGGTCAGCAAGGATTGGTCGCCGGAGAAGTACCCATCGCTGAAATCGATGTTTTCTTCACGCTCCTCGGTGATCGTGATCGACGCTGCCGCAATGTCACACTCGCCGGAGTCCATCGCGAGGCCAGACGTGATCGGATCGAAACCAATATTCACTATGGAAGCTTCCAGTCCCAGGTCGTCGGCGATCGCCCGCATCAGCTCGATGTCGAATCCAGTGAACTCACCGTCCTCTTCGTACTCCATCGGTGGATAGGGCGAATCGGTGCAGACCGTGAGCGTCCCATCGGTGATGAGGCCGAGGGATCCTGTGTCGACGGAATCGTCATCGCTACATGCGGCAGCCAGCAGCGCAAGCGCGAGCACCGTTACAACAAGCATTCGTGCACGTGTCATGAGTCGTCTTTCCTCCTATTCGGCGAGCGGGTTCGCCGCCATACCGCAAGCCTAGGCGAATCTTGGGGAGGTCTTCAGCTCGGCAACGAGATCACCGGCTGACGAATCATCAGAGAAGCGTGGCGAAAGGCTGCTCGCGGACTGAGCACCGTGTCGTATTGCGCCGATCGTGCACCGGTAGAGTGA
The DNA here is from genome assembly GCA_024640745.1 of Actinomycetes bacterium. Taxonomy (GTDB): domain Bacteria; phylum Actinomycetota; class Acidimicrobiia; order Spongiisociales; family UBA5794; genus JAHEEL01. The sequence continues at coordinate 342 of JAHEEL010000100.1, read as the reverse complement.
CCTCGTGACACGCAAGACGAAGATCGTCGCGACGCTCGGGCCGGCGATCGACTCCCTCGATGACGTACGCAGCATGGTCGATGCCGGGATGAACGTCGCCCGTTTCAACTTCTCCCACGGCACCAACGAGGAGCACCGCATGCGTCACGAGTGGGTCCGGACGGCATCGAACGAAGCCGGCGTTCCGGTCGGGACGATGCAGGACATCCAGGGCCCAAAGATCCGCGTCGGCGTCTTCCCGGGCGGCTCCGTGGTGCTCGAAGCGGGGTCGGAGGTCACGCTCGTGCCGGGGAGGGCGAGGGAGATGCATCCCGGATCTGCGTCGCCTATCTCGAGTATGTC
>JAHEEL010000099.1 GCA_024640745.1 Actinomycetes bacterium | reverse complement strand
CGCCGTCCAACGGAACGTGCATCCGGCCAAGTGGACGTGGAACAACATCGACCGAATGCGGCGACAGCTCCGTTCGATGGGTGCGATGTTCGATTGGGATCGCGAGATGGTCTCCTGCGATCCCGACTACTACCAATGGACGGAGTGGTTGTTTCGCCGGTTCTTCGAAGGCGACATCGCCTATCGCGGTGAAGCCATCGTGAACTGGTCGCCGACGCTCGAGACCGTCCTCGCCAACGAGCAAGTCATCGACGGTAAAGATGAACGCACGGGCCAGCCGGTGATCCAGAAGAAGATGAAGCAGTGGTTCTTCGCAATCACCGACTATGCCGATGAGCTGCTCGACTTCTCGGGGATCGACTGGCCGGAGCCCGTGAAAGCCATGCAGACCAACTGGATCGGCCGTTCGGAGGGCGCCGAAGTCGTGTTCACGACCCACTCGGGAGACGAGATCCCGGTCTTCACGACGCGTCCCGACACGCTGTGGGGCGCAACGTTCATGGTGCTCGCGCCCGAACACCCGCTCGTCGACACGCTGACAGATCCCACCCATCGGGCGGCCGTGGACGAGTACCGGACCGCTGCCGCAGCACAGTCGGAGCTCGAACGCATGGAGGCGGACCGCGAGAAGACGGGTGTGTTCACCGGCGGATACGCGATCAACCCGGTGAACGGCGAAGACATCCCGGTGTGGATCGCCGACTACGTGCTCCTGTCGTATGGGTCGGGAGCGATCATGGCCGTACCGGCTCACGATGAGCGCGACTTCGCGTTCGCTCGGCAATTCGAACTCTCGGTTGTCCCGGTCATTCGGCCGGAAGGCGCACCACCGCTCGACGGAGCCACCATGACCGAGGCCTATGTCGGGCCCGGCACCATGGTCGACAGTGGGCCGATCAACGGCGTGCCGACCACCGACGCCAAGGGCCGCGCCAACCCCTCCGTTGCTGCGGCCATCGACTGGCTCGAGGAGCACGACGCCGGCGTCGAGGCCGTCAACTACCGGATGCGCGACTGGCTGATCTCCCGCCAGCGCTACTGGGGTACACCCATCCCGATGATCTACCGGCAGGACGGTTCGATCGAGCCGGCACAGGACCTCCCCGTGCTGCTCCCTGAGGCGTCGACGTTCACGGGGGGTCCGAGTCCGCTGGCAACCGACGAAGCGTTCCTGGCGACCACCGACTCCGACAGCAATCCGGCCCGACGCGAAAGCGACACGATGGACACCTTCATGTGCTCGTCGTGGTACCCCTACCGGTACCTCTCGCCTCACCACGAGAGCGCCCCCTTCGACCCGGAAGAGGCCGCGTACTGGCTGCCGATCGATACCTACACCGGCGGCGCCGAGCACGCAACGATGCATCTCCTCTATACGCGGTTCTTCACGAAGGCGATGCGCGATCTCAACGTCTTCGACGACACCATCCGCCTCATGGAGGAGCACGATCGGGACCCAGAGGGACTCTTCGACGAGCCGATGATGCAGCTGCGCAACCAGGGCCAGATCCTTGGCGAGGAGCGGCCCGGCGACCGCCTCGTCGTTGCAGGAGCGTGGAACGATGGACGCTTCGTCGCGGAATCGGTCCGTGTCGACGACCACGCACCAGAAGATGCCGCACCCGTCGTCGGCGAGTTGATCCGGCGAACGGAACGGACATTGCAGGTGGCGACCGCCGACGGCACCGTCACCGTCGAAGTGCCGAACGAGGCGGAGGTCGACGTCCCGGGCATCGACGGCATCAACGACGTGACTCAGCTCCGACATCACCTCGAGGTGCAACGCATGTCGAAGTCGAAGGGAAACGTAGTCAACCCGGACGAACTGGTTGAGCGTTACGGCGCCGACACGGTGCGCCTCTACTTGATGTTCGCTTTCGACTGGGAGAAGGGCGGACCGTGGGATTCACGCGGCATCGCCGGGGCGCGCCGGTTTGTCGACGACGTCTGGAAGATCGGCACGACCGAGTATCTGCCGGGCGATGCAACCGACGATGCATCGCTATCGCTGCGGCGATCGGCCCACCAAACGATCGACAAGGTCGATCGCGACATGTCGGCGTTCAAGTGGAACACCGCGGTCGCGGCGCTGATGACGCTGCGCAACGACCTGCTCGAGGCACGTCGCACGACGGCCGTCTCGCTCGAAGCGTGGAACGAGGCCGTCGACACGCTCCTCATCCTGCTCGCTCCGATTGCGCCGCACATCACCGAAGAACTCTGGTCTCGCCGCGGCCACGATGAAAGCGTCCACCTGCATGCCTGGCCGCAGGCGGATCCGGATATCGCCGCGGATCAAACGGTGACGCTCGTCGTCCAGATCAACGGGAAGGTTCGCGATCGCATCGACGTCGATCCAAACATCGACGAGGACGCCGCCGTGACCGCGGCCATGGGGACCGAGCGTATAAAAGAATGGCTCGCGACGGGAGAGGTCCGCAAGGTCATCGCCCGCCCGCCCAACCTGGTCAACATCGTCGTCAGCTAGTCATGCGCAACCCGGCTTCGCCACGTCCTGATTGGCGTCCCGAGCCCACGGAACGAAACGGTGCCACCATGTCTCGCATTCTGCGGGTCACGACGTCCGTGTGGCGGTGCCAACCCCTGGGTACGCGGAATCCTTAGCGGCCGATGTTCGGATCGTCCTGGGTGACCCGGGTCCGCACGGTGTAGACGGAATCCCCGGAGAGAATCCCGCCCCGACCGAACAGGCGACCGTGCTGCCAGTTCGAAAGACCGAGCTCCGGCTTGTCGAGCGCGTATTGGCCGTCCACCCAGCGAGTGAACCCGTTTCCAACGAACGGCGCATCGACCAGATCGAAGAACCGGTCGTGCGCCGCAACATCATCGGAGACCAGCGAAACGACGAATCTCGGGCTGAAGCGGTTGAACCAGTCGACGGCTTCCTCGACCGACTCGACGATCGCAAGTGTCACCTCGGGGCTCTCTTCCCACTCCCATTCGGATCCGAGTGCCTCGAGTTCAATCGTTTCGGCCTGTATCTCCTCATGCTCGCCGTCGGCTCGGGCGATCGCGACCCGCCGCGCGAACCACACCTTCGGAACCGCGGCCTCGGACCCTTCGAGGATGTGGAGCTTCGGGCGAACTCCACGTCGTTCGCCGGCGCGTTCGATTGCGTCGAGGAAGGCCGGAACAAGGTCGCCGGCGCGTTCGGCCACGATGCAGCACGTGTTCAGGGTGTTGCAGACCTTCCGGTCGAGGGAGTGATAGATCGCGGCTGCAAACGCCTCGGGGTCGGCAGTTGCGTCCGCCACCATCCACGCCCCGCCGGTTCCGTGGAGGCTGACGGAGTTGCCGGCCTGACGGGCCACCGCTCCGAGCTGTGCGGTCGCCGCACCCGAGCCGCGAGCGACGGCGAGTGCCAGCCTCGGATCCGAGAACATGGCCCACGCCGATGCGTGCGCCGCGCTGTCGATCAGTACGGCCGCGCCCTGGGGCAGTCCAGAAAGCGACAGTGCCGGATTCAGTGCATGCTCAACGATCGCCCTCGCCGTTCCGAGAGCATCGGATCCGATCCGGAACACCACCGTGTTCCCGCTGCGAAGAACGCCCGTTGCGTCGGCAAACACGTTCGGCCGACCCTCGAAGACGAACCCAACAACCCCGAGGCCGTCTCGCACCTGGTCGACGCGCCAGCCTTCGTGGTCGATCGTTTCAATCACGCTCCCCCGACCACCCGGCGCATCTCGCCAGGACCGCAACCCGGCGATCATGTCGGCACGCATCCGATCGCTCAGGATCAAGCGCGTCGCCGAACGGCCCCGCGATCGTGCTCGGGCCACGTCGGATCGGTTCGCTGCGGCGATCGGCGCGAACGCCGTGTCGTCGGCAAGCGTCGAGGCGAAGAGCTCGTAGAACTCGGAGATCCGCTCGTCGCTCACGCCGCCCATGCGATCGAACGCTCCCGCAGCGGCATCTACAGCCGCTCTGGCGGCCGACTGCTCGGACGCCGGGACGTGGAGCAGCGTTCCGTCGGCCTGCATGACGATCAGGGAGTCGCCGGGTTTGAAAGCTGCAGCCAGTTCATCGGTCACCGGGGTAATGCGGCTGCCGCCCCAGACGATGGGCATGCCCGGGGTCAGTGTGTCGAGTTGATCCATGACCGTGACCCTAGAAGCCCGACGTCCGGCATGCATCGATCCGCGCCCTGCCACCTGCTGCTACGGTTGATGGCGACGACGTACGCGATCAACGTACAGCGCCGACTCCGCCGCTTCGTCCGTCCAGCGGAGTCACCGCAAGACATGCGGTTCCGACCCGGCGCACCGCGTCGAGCCTAGAACGCACATCTCGGGGGGCGTCGGCATCCGACGGCTAGCTCTTCTGAAGGAGTGCATATGTCCAGCATCCGCTCCGTGGCGAACCTCGCGTTCGCCACCACCACCGCCAATCGGGAAGCGCGCGTCGCTCGATACGAACCGGCCGGCAAGAGCCCGATCCTCGATGGCCCCAACGGACGGACGCACAGCAATCGCGGTCTAGCACTCGGCACGCCAAAGGAGCGATCACAGTGAGTTCATCATCAACCATGCACACCGGTCGACAGCGCTGCACGGAGTGCGGACATCCACATAGCGAGCACCACGGTCACCTGGGTTGCAGCGTCCCGAAGTGCGGCTGTGCCGAGTACGTCCATATCGCAAAGGGGCGGTCCAGCAGCCGCGCAACCCCTCGGGCCGTGAAGTAGCTCGCCGTCTGACTCCCGCCTCGGCCGCGAACAGGGATGATGGGCGCGACCGTGTGAACACCTGCAGGCGTCGGCGAGGTACTCGGTAGCGCGCAGCGCCCGGCGCCACTCCATCCAATTCGAGTAGGATGCCTCGAGCCAATGGGGGTGGCACATGATAGGTGGGGAACCCGGCGGAGACGCCTTGGAGGGCAGCAAATTCGGTGTTCATACGCCGAGGCCCCAGCCGCGGGCAGTCGTACGATCGGCGGGGCGGAGATCCCGGCCAAGCCCGACGGCGCGCCCGTCCGTCGCTGTGGCTCTGGTGCTTGCACTCGTTGTATCCACGCTGACTGCAGTGACCGGGCCTGCGGGGGCAGCCGGCGTTGTTCCGGATGGGTTCGAAGACGAGATCGTCTTTGACGACCTTGATTTCCCAACGACCCTGGATTGGCTTTCGGACGGCCGTGTATTGGTTGCGGAGAAGTCTGGGCGTCTCTGGATGTATGCCTCAACCGCCGATACCAGCCCAGTGTTGTTCGCCGACCTCTCCTCGTCCGTCCACAATTGGTTCGACCGCGGATTGCTCGGCCTCGCCATCGACCCCGAGTTCCCGGCCCGCCCCTACGTGTATGTGCAATACACCTACAACGTGGCGCCGGGCAAGGCAGCCCCGATCCCGGGCCTCGAGCTCGGCCTCAACGACGCGTGTCCGGATCCGCCCGGCGCTTCCGCACCAAGTGGCGGATGCGTCGTCAGCGGGAGGTTGTCACGTCTGACGGTGTCGGGTGGCGGCACCGGCAACACCATGGTTGCCGGCTCAGAGCTCGTCCTCATCGAAGACTGGTGCGCCCAATTCCCCAGCCACTCGGTCGGAACGATCTTGTTCGGACCCGACGGCTACCTCTATGCCGCCGGCGGCGACGGCGCGAGCTTCAGCACGAGCGACTGGGGCCAATGGGGGCTCGACACGCTCGGCAACCCCGCTCCGAATCCCTGTGGCGATCCGATGGGCTCCAACCCCCCGGCAACGGCAGAGGGTGGAGCATTCAGGTCGCAGGATCTGCTGACCTCCGGTGATCCGACCGGGCTCGACGGCGCGGTCATCCGTATCGACGGAGACGGGAATCCGGTCGCCGGCAACCCGCTCTTCGGCTCTCCCGGCGCAGACACCAACGCTCAGCGCATCGTGGCGATCGGCCTTCGCAACCCGTTCCGGTTCACCTTCCGCCCCGGAACCAGCGAGCTCTGGATCGGAGATGTCGGCTGGGGCGTGTGGGAAGAAATCAACGTCGTTCGTTCCACCACACCGACGGCCGCAGACAACTTCGGATGGCCGTGCTACGAAGCCAGCGACTACTTGGGGAACTACCAGGACCTCCCCGGGCTGTGTGGGCTCGCCGTGACGAGCCCCGCCGGGCTCATCGATCCCTGGTATTCGTATCGCCACGACGTCAGCATCGTGCCGGGAGAGACGTGCCCGATCGACGCAGGATCGTCGATCAGCGGCGTCATCTTCGAGGAGGGCGGCAACTTCCCCGCTACCTACGACGGAGCGCTGTTCTTCACCGACTTCAATCGCAGTTGCATTTGGGTCATGCCGCTCGGAGTCGATGATGACCCGAGCCAGGGCCAAACCGAGGTGTTTGCGGACCTGTCAAGCCTCGGCGCCGTTGCCAATCAAGCAGGCGCCGTCGACCTGAGGTTCGGACCGGACGGGGCCCTGTACTGGGTCGAGCTCCTCGGCGGCCGCATCCATCGGATTCGCTCGACGCTCAACGCCTCGCCCACGGCCATCGCAGCGGCAACGCCGACGTCCGGGCCGACACCGCTCACCGTCCAGTTCGACGGCTCGGCATCCTTTGACCCGGACGGCTCCCAGCTGACCTTCGCCTGGGACCTCGACGGAGACGGCGCCTACGACGATGGAACCGGTCCGACTCCGACGTGGACCTACAACGGATCCGCGCCGGTCAATGCCCGCCTCCAGGTGACGGACGCGGGCGGTGCAACCGGTGTTGACACCGTCCTGATTTCCCCACAGAACACCGCACCGACGGCTTCGATCCTGACTCCTTCAACAATTACGACGTGGGCGGTCGGCGACCGGATTCCCTTCTCCGGAACCGGTGTCGACGCGGAGAGCGGCACGTTGCCGCCCTCGGCGATGACGTGGACGATCAACATCCTCGACTGCCAGTCTTCCGGGGACTGCTCGACGCGCTTCGTCGAGAAGTTCGAGGGGAAGGCCACCGGCGCGGTCGTCGCCGCCGACTGGATCGACGCCGACTTCATCGAGATCGGCCTTCGTGTAGCTGACCCGGAAGGGCTGGAGGACGAGACCAGTGTCCGGATCGCTCCCCGGCGCGTGGACGTGACGATCCGGTCGCGTCCACCGGGGGTTGGCATCGGCTTCGGCGAAGCCGTCGAAACGGCACCATTCGTCCGAAACGTCATTGTCGGATCGGCAAACTCGCTCGTGCCGCCCGCCTGGTTCGTGCGCGATGGCGTCACCTACGACAACGTCGGATGGTCGGATAGCGCCGAGCGCGTCCGAGACTTCATCGCGCCCGAGACCGATGTCGGCCTCACAGCGGTCTACCAAGGGCGCACCGAAGCGGTCCTGGTCGATACGAACCGGGGGTTCTGGCATTTCACGAAGAACGGCGAACCCCAATCGCAGTTCTACTACGGGAACCCGGGTGACTACCCCATGATGGGCGATTGGAACTGTGACGGCACCGCGACCCCGGGCTTGTACCGCCGGCTTGACGGCTACGTCTATCTCAGAGACTCGAACACGCAGGGCATTGCGGACATCCGGTTCTTCTTCGGCAACCCGGACGACGTACCCCTCGCCGGCGACTTCAACGGAGACGGCTGCGATACTGTCTCCGTCTACCGCCCAAGCGAGGGCCGCTTCTTCATCATCAACGAACTCGGGATGAACGGAGCGGGCCTTGGAGCTGCCGATTTCGACTTCTTCTTTGGTGACCCCGGTGACAAGCCCTTCGTCGGCGACATCGACGGCGACTCGATTGCAGAAGTCGGGCTCCACCGGGAGTCGACGGGCCTCGTCTACTTCAGGAACACGCTGACCACGGGCATCGCCGATCGGTCCTTCATCTTCGGGGATCCCGGCGATATCGTCATTCTCGGTGATTGGGCCGATCGCGACCTCCCCACGGTCGGTGCGTTCCGCCCCGGCAACGGCACCCTCTACCTGCGGTTCTCCAATTCCCAGGGCGTCGCTGATTCTGAGTTCGTTGGCCCCGCTGGATCGACAACCGTCGTTGCGGGAACGGTCGGGCAACCCTGATTCGGCGGATACTGCGCGCTTTGTCTGCGCGTGGATGCTGCACCCGGCGGGCCGCCGCAGACCATTGGAATCTCAGCTCGCTTCCGGTGGGACCGAGGCATCAGCGATGGCGTGAACGATTCGATGAACGACGCCGTCTCGAGCGGGCCCGCCGGTTCGCCGGCGATCGGATTCAGCCAGTCCGCCAACCTACCGACAGGCATTCTGGGCGGTCGTACTTGACGTTCGGTGCCGCTCACGGGTGCCGATATGTCGCTCTCCTGCTGTACCTGTGGGTGGGTTGGGGAGGTTCCGAGCGGCTGAACCCCTCGTGCTCCTAGGTTTCGCGCCGTCCAGAGGTTCAACAGCAAGTGGTGCAATACGGGGTC
>JAHEEL010000098.1 GCA_024640745.1 Actinomycetes bacterium | reverse complement strand
GGCGAGCGCCTTGGTCTCGATCTGGCGGATCCGCTCGCGCGTCACGTTGAAGTGGTCCCCAACTTCCTCGAGCGTGCGGACCTTCCCGTCCGCGAGGCCGAACCGCATCACGAGCACCTCACGCTCGCGGTCGTTGAGCGCCTCCAGGGCAAGACTCAGATAGCTCTGGAGCAGGTGGAACGCGGCCGCTTCGACCGGGATCTCGGCCTCGGTGTCCTCGACGAAGTCGCCGAGCGTGGAGTCGTCCTCCTCCCCGAGCGGCGTCTCGAGCGAGACCGGGTCCTGGGCGATGCGCCGCAACTCCGTGACCTTGTCCGGTTCTAGCTCGAGCTCTTCGGCGATCTCCTCGATCGTCGGATCGCGGCCGAGTTCCTGCATGAGCGTGCGCTGCGTGCGGGCGAGCTTGTTGATCGTCTCCACCATGTGCACGGGGACACGGATCGTCCGCGCCTGGTCGGCCAGGGCCCGCGTGACTGCCTGGCGGATCCACCATGTGGCGTAGGTGGAGAACTTGAACCCCTTGCGGTAATCGAACTTCTCGACCGCCCGGATCAGGCCAAGATTCCCTTCTTGGATGAGATCGAGCAGCCCCAGCCCTCGCCCGATGTACTTCTTGGCGATCGAGACGACGAGCCGGAGGTTCGCCTCGACGAGGCGTTTTCGCGCCCGATCGCCGTTGCGCACCGTCCGCTCGAGAATGATCCGGTCCGCGGTGGCCAGGGTGGCGACGTCCTCGAGTTGCTCCTCGGCGCGTGTGCCGGCCTCGGCCTGCATGGCCAGCTCGACCTCCTGCTGGGGTGTGAGGAGCGGGAAACGGCCGATCTCCTGGAGGTACATGCGCACGGGATCGGAGACGTGAACGAGCTCGTCATTCGACAGATTGGTTTCGGCGAGGGCGTTGGCGGAGTCCTCCCGAATCGGGATCCGTTGCTCTCTCAGCGCAAGAATCACCGTGTCGAAGGACTCGTCCGGGGCGCCGACTTCCTCGAGTTCCTGCTGCACCTCGGTCATGACGAGGAACCCGCGCTGGCGACCTCTCGCCGCGAGCTCCTCGAGCACGATGCGCACGATCTCGTTCATTCCCTGCTCCGCAACTGTCGCCGTTCGTTCTGTAACGCTATCAGGCGCTCGAACCGATCTGAATACCCTTGAGGGTCACCATCTGCATCGACGGTTGCCAGCTCCGCCTGAAGTGCTGCGATCTGTCGCTCCACCGCCTCCTGCTTGAGCCGCCTGGCAACGTCCGAAGCGTCGGCCAGGGGCCGCTGCTGGAGCGCCAGGGTGCGAAGCAGCACCGCCTCCGGACGATCGTCCGAACCGATGGCCGAGCCGAGATCCGGCACGGCATCGGGCCCCAGCGGACCAATCAAGGCGTCGACCAATTCGAATGCTGCGCGATGCTCCGGCAGCGTGAACAGGTCGGCGGAGAGCCCGGCGTCACGAATTCCCCGGTCGTTCGCGAGATACAGCCGGAGCACTTCGCGCTCGGTGCGCTGCGGTCCCGTCAACTGACGCTCGTCGGTCGGCGGAGGCGGCTCCCCCGCCGGCCGGTTCGGTCCCCGCAGCGCGGATTCCACCGTCGGCACGTCGACTCCGGTCCTTCGTGAAACCAGCACGGCATACTCGTGGCGCACCACCGGGTCCGGATGCAGCGAGATCAGCTTCGCTGCCTCGCGAACAGCTCGTCCACGCGCCTCGGGCTCTTCCAGGTTGAACTCCGCCAACTCACGATCGATACGGAATTGCAGCAGCGGCAGCGACGATTCGATCGATGCCGTGAGAGCGCCGATCCGACCCGACGACACGAGGTCGGCCGGGTCGCGACCCTCGGGGAGCACTGCGACGCGAAGATCCAAGTCGCCGGGCACCGACCGCTCGAAGCCCCGAGCAGCAGCGCCGGCACCTGCTTCGTCCGCGTCGAACGCGAGGACGACCCGCTTGGAGAAGCGGCGCAGAAGGTCGAGGTGCTCCTCCCCCAGCGCCGTTCCACAGGTGGCAACGGCGATGGGATTCCCGGCGAGGTGGAAGGCGATCACATCGGTGTAGCCCTCCACGACGACCGCCTCATCCGACCGCACGATTTGCGACTTCGACCAGTTCAACCCGTAGAGCAGTCGCGACTTGTGATAGATCGGCGTCTCCGGTGAATTCAGGTACTTCGGGCCGTCGCCGTCGAGCAGACGTGCCCCGAAACCGACGGCATCGCCGCGCACGTCGTAGATCGGGAACATGAGCCGGTTGCGGAAGCGGTCGACGAGACCGCCGCGTTGCGATCGGGATGCGAGTCCGGCACCCCTGATCGCCTCGTCCTTGACCCCTGCGTCTCGGAGGTACGTGACGAGGGTGTCCCAGGCCTCCGGGGAGTAGCCGAGGTGGAAGCGATCGACGACATCGGCGTCGTAGCCGCGGCTTCGCAGGTATCCCCTGGCGTGGCCGGCGTCCTCGCCGGTCTTGAGGCGGTCGGTGTAGAACGAGACTGCCCGCTCGACGGCGTCGATGAGGCGCTCGCGCCGATCGCGGTGCTTCGCCGCATCGGGATCGACGGTGAGAGTCACCCCGGCACGGCGAGCGAGAAGCTCCAGCGCATCCGAGAATCCCAGGCCGTTGGTCTCCTGGACCCAGCCGAAGACATCGCCGCTCTTGCCGCACCCAAAGCAGTGGAACAGGCCGCGCGCAGGATCGATCGAGAGCGAAGGCGTTTTCTCCGAGTGGAACGGGCAGACCGCCATGACGGAACGTCCGGAGCGCTTGACCCGGGTGACCTCGGACGCGAGCTCCACGAGATCGGTGCGCTCCCGCACCCGGTCGATGTCTTCACGCGAATAGGCCATCAGTAGTCAGCGTAGAACGTGCGGCCGACGAACAATCCGCCGCGCCGTGCAACCGCGATCAGGTCGTGGCTTCCCGTGAGACGCCGGCCATCATCAAACCGACTTCTTCCCGGGTAGTCGTGTCCGGCTCTACGATCCCCATGATCTTCCCCTCGTACATGACCGCAATCCGGTCCGAGAGCCCGAAGACCTCGTCGAGGTCCTCTGAGATCATGAGCACCGCCGTCATCGCCGTGCGGTGTTCGAGCAGCTTCTGCTGGATGAACTCAGCATCGCTGAGCTGGTTGCGCTTGTCGATGAGGCGCCGGTGGATGTACTCGGCGGCTCCGATGTCGACCCCGCGCGTCGGTTGGGACGCGACCAGAACGATCGGCGAAGACGACAACTCGCGAGCCATGATGACCTTCTGGATATTGCCGCCAGAGAGGCTGCCACAGGACGTCTCGATCGACGGCGTGCGCACATCGAAGGATTCGACGAGGTCGTTGGAGTGGTCCCGGATCGCCCCGAAGTCGAACAGACCGTACTTCAGGTAGTCCCGGCTCTCGAAGTCGATGAGTAGCAGGTTCTCCCAGACGGTGAAGTCGGCAATCGCGCCTTCCCGCATCCGCTCCTCCGGCACGTACGCGAGGCCTGCCTGACGGATCTTCTTCGGCAGGGCATTGGTGACATCCTGGGCCACGATCTTGATCGTCCCGCTCTCGGCCTTGCGCAAGCCGGCGATAGTCTCCGCCATCTCACGTTGGCCGTTCCCGGACACGCCGGCGATGCCGAGGATCTCGCCCTTGCGCACGTCGAGACTCAGGTGATCCACCGCCACGAGACCTCGGTCGCCCATCACCGTGAGGTCGCGAATCTCGAGTGCAACCTCGCCCGGCTCGGCCGGCAGCTTGTCGGGGCTGAGCTTCACCTGCCGCCCCACCATCATGTTTGCAAGGCTCTCTCGCGTCGCTCCCTGCACCGGCACTTCGCCGGTCACCGCCCCATGCCGCAGCACGGTGATTCGGTCGCTGAGCGCCAACACCTCATGAAGCTTGTGCGAGATGAAGATCAGTCCGCGGCCGTCTGCGGTCAGTTGCCGCAGCGTCGTGAACAGCTGATCGACTTCTTGCGGTGTGAGCACAGCCGTCGGCTCGTCGAGGATCAGCAACTTCGCTTCGCGGTACAGCGCCTTGAGGATCTCAACACGCTGACGCTCGCCGACCGAGAGCTGCCACACAACAGCGCTCGGATCGATGTCCAGGCCGTACTGACCCGCAAGCTCGGTGATGCGTTGCGACACCACGTCGAGATCGGTGAGGAACCCTCGGCTCGACGGCAAGCCGAGTGCGACGTTCTCCGCGACCGTGAGCGTCGGTACGAGCATGAAATGCTGGTGGACCATGCCGACGCCGCGTTCGATCGCGTCGTTCGGGCTGTCGATGGTCACGAGGTCGCCGTCGATGCGGATCGTGCCGGCGTCAGGCGGGTACAAGCCGTAGAGCACCTTCATCAGCGTGCTCTTGCCGGCCCCGTTCTCGCCGAGCAGCGTATGGACTTCGCCCGCGAAGAGGTCAAAGTCGACGTTGTCGTTCGCGACCACACCCGGGAACCGCTTCGTGATTCCCCGCATCTCGAGCATCGGGCTCGTCGTCACACGTCACTCCTGTTCGTGTGGTCGGGGGATCGATCGATCCCCCGACCAACACTCTTTCTAGCCTTCGTTCTTGAACTCGTCGATCTTCGCCTCACCGAGATCCTTGACGTCGCCCGGCAGGTCATAGTCCTCGTTGTATTCGATGACCAGACCCTCGTTCGCGAAGTTGATTTCGTACACCTCTCCGCCGAGCGTGCCGTCCTTGATCTTCGCGATCATGTCTTCGAGCATGTTCTCCCAGTGGTACACCTGCGACGCGACCACGATTTCAGGGGCAAGGCTCGTCTGGTTCGACTGCGTGCCGAACCACAGGACGCCCTCTGTGCTGGCCACGCCAACGGCGCCTACTGTCATCTGCGCCGTGCCGGACATCACGTCGGCGCCGGCGCCGATCAGCGACTGGGCCGCCTCCGAAGCAAGCGCAACATCGCTGAACGAGTCGATGTAGTTGATGTTCACGGTCGCGCCCGGATTCTGCTCGAGCACGCCTTTCTCGAATCCGTCAACGTAGAGCTTTGCGTCGCCGACCTCGATTGGGCCAACGATGCCGACATTCGCGGCCTGGGACAGCGCCGCTGCCATGATCCCCATTACCTCGCCGCCCTGGTCGGACGCTGCCTCGTACGAGTAGACGTTGGGCAGACCGAACGTATCGGCCGCCGTGCCCCAGGCGAACGAGGTTTCGGGGAAGTCGGGGGCGATCTCCGACAACGATCCGCCGTACTGCGAACCGTGACCGATGACGAGGTCGTAGCCCTCGGTGGCGTAGTCGCGAAGGGCGACCGCCGCGTCTTCGACGACAAAGGTTCCGTCGGTGACGGCCACCTCGGCGCCTTCGATACGATTGGCCGAATCGACCATCGACTGGGTGAAGGCAAGGTCGTTGGACGCCGATGGCGCCACGATTGCAATCCTGAAACCCTCGGCCGAATCGTCACTACTGCAAGCCGCCGCAATCAGCGCGAACGCTGCCATGAGAACGACCAACGTGATGGTTCTGCTCTTCAAGTCTTCCTCCTTGGTTGGTGGGTCGTGGCGACCCTCTACTTCCCTCTTGTGAATGGCTTGGTCAACGCGGACGGCGCCCGGAAGCGTCGCGCCACGAAGACCAGAGCCAGAATCGTGATGATCGCCGGCGCCATCGAAGCGAGGTTCGAGAGATCCCGGGGGATGATCTCGAGTGTCTTCAGTTCGAGCACGAGGGCGTTGACAAATCCGAAGAGCAGCGCACCCAGCATGATGCCGGTCGGTCTCCACGCGCCGAAATACACGAGTGCGATGGCGATGAACCCGGCACCGTTCGTGAGGTTCTGTTGGAAAATACCGAGGGTGATCGCCAGCACTGCGCCCGCAATCCCGGCAAGGGTACCGCCGATGATCTCGGTGGCGTAGCGCACTCCGGCCACGCTGACACCGAGGGTGTCGGCGGCGTCCGGGTACTCACCGACGGCTCGGATCTTCATGCCGAACGTCGTTCGATTGATCACGAACGTCGCCACAGGAATCGAAAGGAACGCCAGGTAGATCACCAGGCTGTGCTGGAAGAACATCTCTCCGATGTACGGAATGTCGGACAGGATCGGGATATCGACCCCCGGGAACTGATCGATCGGGATCGGCGTGCCGACGAGCTTCTGGAAGAGCAGGTCGCTCATCCCGAGGCCGAAGAGGTAGACGCCGATTCCGCTGATTCCCTGCTCCGCCTTGAGGGTGACGGCGATCACGGCAGAGGCAAGGCCCAGCACGAGGCCGACGATGGCGCCGGCAAGCAGGCCGAGCCAGACGTTGTCGGTCTTGAGCACGGCGTAGTAGCCGCTGAAGGCACCAAGCAGCATGATGCCGTCTACCCCGAGGTTCAAGACACCGCTGCGCTGCCCGAACGTCTCACCCAGAGCGGCAAGCAGGAGCGGCACGGCGAGTCGGATCGCCGAGGCAACGACGGCAACCATGACCGCGGTCGTGAACACCTCGCTCATGGCGGATCGTCCCCGGACTCGTCCTGACCGTACGAATCGGTGCCCATGGGCGCGGCGTCATAGACCGCGCCGAGCGCGGAATCCTCCTCGTCGAGCGGCATCTTTCCATCGTCCTCGACCTCCTGGGCACGCCCGTCGGTCGAGAGGAGCCGGACGCGGTAGCGGTCCGCGGCCACCACGAACACGACGACGAGACCGTTGAGCGCAACGATGAGCGCAGACGGCACCTGCACGGCGCGCTGCAGGGCCTGACCGCCGACGATGAGCCCGCCGAAGAGGAACGACGCGGGGATCGTCCAAATGGGATGGAGACCGCCGAGCAACGCGGCAACGATGCCGTTGAAGCCGGCGCTCCCGGTGAAGCCCATCGTCGATCCGTCGGTGACCATGCGATGGCTCTCGCTCCCGAAGACGAGCACGGCGCCGGCGAGACCGGCGAGGGCACCAGACATGGTGAGTGCAAGGGCAATCGTCCGACGCACGGGGATGCCGGCGTACCGGGCGGCATGCTCGCTCAAGCCGACGGCGCGCAACCGATAGCCGAGCGGTGTCCGCCACAGCAGGTAGTAGGTGGCGATAGCGACAAGCACCGCGAGGACGGGACCGATGTGGAAGCGGTCGCTCCCGAAGAGCAGCGGCAGGTCGGCGGACTCCATCAGACGCTCGGTCTGCGGAATCCGGGTTCCCCGCTCGATCTCCGCCGGGTCGATGAGCGGACCGCGCAAGAGGTAGCTCATCAGCTGCACGGCCACGATGTTGAGCATGATCGTGCTCAGGATCTCGTTGACCCGGTAGTACGCCTTGAGCGCGCCCGGGATCCACCCCCACAGGGCGCCGCCGGCGAGGCCGGCAATCAGGATGACGGGGACCATGATGAACGACGGCATCTCGGGGAGGTACAGGGCCGCCATGGTTGCGAACAGCCCTCCGAGCACCATCTGCCCCTCGGCCCCGATGTTGATCACGTTGGCGCGGAAGGCAATCACGATGCCGGTACCGACGAACAGCAGCGGCGTGGCCTTGAGGATGGTTGCGATGAGCGCATTGCCCGATCCGAATGCGCCGATGAACATCTCGGAGTACCCCTCGAAAGGGTTGGCGCCGAGCAGGACCAGCATGATGGCGCCGAAGAGGAGTGCGGCGAAGACGGCGAGCACCGGGATGCTGTAAGCCAGGATGCGCCGCTGCTGGTGACTGAGGTGAATGCTCATCTTGTCGTCACCTGGAACCTACCTCGACCTTCCATCGAAGCCGCTCGGGAGAGGTTTCCTCGGCGTTGACGAAAAGTCAAATCGGAACGCGCAAGGGCGTGATTCGGTCTCATGCTCGGATCGCATTCAGGTAGTTGTAGATCGTGATCCTGCTGACACCCATCAGGTCGGCGATGTCTTCGATCGAGCGACGGAGCAGGAACGCACCGCGCTCGTCGAGCAAGCGCACGGCGATCTGCTTCCCGGTTCGATCGAGTTCCGGGAGCGGAGCACCGAGCTCGTCTTCGATGCGGGCAACGAGGTTTTCGAGCGCGTCGGCCAGCGAGCCGATCCTGACGTAGGCGATGACCTCGCCATCCCATTCGAGGGGAACATCGAGAGCTTCGGCCTCCTCGGCGCCGATCACGGTCCCGCCCGATGCTTCGAAGGCTGGACGAACAGCTGCGACAACGGGGTGCTCCGTCACGGCGGGGAAGCGCGTTCGACCTGAACGGTGACGCGCGTCGCCCCTGCGCCCATGGCCGCGTGAAGCATCTCGGCGAGCGCTGCAACCACTCGGTCTTCCTCGCCTTCGAAGGTCGTGCCGAACGCGTCGACGAGCGGCTCGAAGCCGCTCTCGGCAACCGCATCGACGGCTGCGACCACCGCCGGGCCGAGGGAACCCTCAACGAATGGCTCGACCATGAATTCGGCGCGGTACCCGGCCATCGGCTTGGCCCTCCTTCGCGTGACCGACTGTAGCGCGGCGGACC
>JAHEEL010000097.1 GCA_024640745.1 Actinomycetes bacterium | reverse complement strand
ACGACGCGGTAAGGGACAGCGGGTTTGGGTAGAGAGTGTGAGATCGATGCCGCCGAGATCGATGCCGTGGTCTTCGACCTCGACGGCGTCATCACCCGGACCGAGTCGGTCCATCACACCGCTTGGGAGCAGCTGTTCGACGAATACCTCGAGAGTCGAGCGACGGCCCGTGGAGAGCCGTTCGAGCCGTTCCAAGCATCCGACTACCTCGAGTTCGTAGACGGGAAGCCCCGATACGACGGTGTGGCCAGCTTCCTGGAGTCCCGCGATATCCACCTACCCTGGGGTTCGGCGGATGATCCTCCGGAGGCTGAGACCGTCTGCGGGCTCGGGAACCGAAAGAACGGCTACTTCCTCAACCGCCTCAAACTCGACGGGGTCGAGGCGTACGACACGAGCGTCGCCTTCGTTCGGGAACTCCAGCGACAGGGCGTTGAGACGGCCCTCATCTCGTCGAGTCGGAATGTGACCGAGGTTCTGAGCGCGGCCGGCCTGCTCGACCTGTTTGCCGTTCGCATCGACGGCCTTGTGGCCAAGGACCTCAGTCTGCCCGGCAAGCCCGACCCGGCCGTGTTCATCGAGGCCGCGTCCCAGGTCGGAGCCGACCCCAAGAACTCTGCAATCGTCGAGGACGCACAGTCGGGGGTCGCAGCCGGCCATGCCGGGGGTTTTCGAATCGTCATCGGCGTCGATCGCGGCGACCAGGCCGACGAGCTGAGTGATGCGGGCGCCACCGTGGTTGTCTCGGATCTCGGCGAACTCAGCGTGAAGCCGATGTCACCGGTTCCCCGTGCAGATCTCCCGTCCGCCGCCGTCCACTTCGACAAGATCAGAGCCGAACTCGGTGCGTCGGAGCCGGCGGTGTTCCTCGACTATGACGGCGTGCTCACTCCGATCGTCGAACACCCGGATCTCGCCGTGCTCTCCGACGAAACGCGTCGCGTGCTGACCGACCTCGCGTCGGTAGTAACGGTCGCCGTGGTCAGTGGTCGCGATGTCACCGACGTCCGCGGCAAGGTGGAGGTGCCCGGTATCTACTACGCAGGAAGCCATGGCTTCGACATCGTCTCGCCGTCCGGAGAACCGGTGGTCGACGAACGCCTCGATCGGTTCGCCACCTATCTCGCTCCCCTCGATGCGGCAACCGAACAACTCAACCATCGCCTGCAAGACGTCCCCGGTGCACAGGTCGAGCGGAAACGCTTCGCGATCGCGGTGCATTTCCGACGTGTGGCAGACTCGGACTATCCGCTCATTGAAGAAGCCGTCCGTGCGACGGCGCCTGGCGTCCCGTCGCTGCGAGTGGCGACCGGAAAGAAGATCTTTGAGTTCCGACCCGACTTCGACT
Organism: Actinomycetes bacterium; assembly: GCA_024640745.1. GTDB lineage: Bacteria > Actinomycetota > Acidimicrobiia > Spongiisociales > UBA5794 > JAHEEL01. The sequence continues at coordinate 7,080 of JAHEEL010000097.1, read as the reverse complement.
GGGACAAGGGACGAGCGATCCGGTGGCTGATCGGCGAGCTCGGGCTCAACCGTTCAACAGCAGTGCCGATATACCTCGGTGACGACACAACCGACGAAGATGCCTTCCGGGCAATCCGCAAACGAGGGATCGGGATCGTCGTAGGGCGCGAAGGCGAGCCATCCCTCGCAAGGTACGCACTGGAGAACACAGGCGAGGTGACCTCATTCCTCGCAAAGATCGCAGAGATGCGCAAGCCGTGAGCCGCTGGGCGCTCACCTACGACGGGTTCAACCCCGACGAAGAGCCGCTCCGCGAGGCATTGTGCACGCTCGGCAACGGCTACTTCGCAACCCGCGGCGCCGCACCCGAGGCGGCGGCCGGTGGAGTCCACTACCCGGGCACCTACGTAGCGGGCCTCTATGATCGGCTCGTCACAGACGTGGCCGGTCGAGCGATCACGAACGAAGACCTGGTCAACGCCCCCAACTGGCTACACCTCAGATTCCGTGTCGACAACGGCTCGTGGTTCACTCTCGAGGACGCCGCGGTGGAGGACTACCGCCAGGAGCTCGACCTCCGGCAGGGCGTGCTGACACGCATGTTCGCCTTCACCGATCCAGACGGGCGCCGCACCCGAATAGCACAACGGCGCTTCGTGCACATGGGCAATCCGCACGCAGCAGGTCTTCAGACAACGTTCCTCCCGGAGAATTGGTCCGGATCCATACACGTCGAGTCGGGGCTCGACGGACGCGTCGTCAACGCCGGAGTTGCCCGCTATCGGAAGCTCAACAGCCGGCACCTCGAACCACGCGAAGCCGGGTTCCCGGACGATGACTCCATGTACCTCGAAGTCGAGACGACGCAATCGCACGTGCTCGTCGCGATTGCAGCTCGCACCGTGGTGCGTTTCGACGGCGAGCGCATACCCACGCGCCTCACCCAAATCGAAGAACCCGGATTCGTAGCACAGGCATTCGACTTCGACGTAGCGGAGGGAGTTCCGGCCACCGTCGACAAGGTCATCACCCTCTTCACATCGCGCGATCACGCCATCTCCGAAGCCGGTCTCGAGGCCCGCACATGGGTCGGTCGCCTCGGCTCGTTCGATGGACTCCTTCAGTCGCACACCCTGGCTTGGGACCTGCTCTGGCGGCGCTTCTCGCTCGCCACCGGAGTCGACGACTACGAGGCGATGGTGCTGAACCTCCACTCGTTCCACCTGCTGCAGACGGTCTCCAAGCACACGATCGATCTCGATGTCGGAGTCCCAGCTCGAGGGTGGCACGGCGAGGCCTATCGCGGCCACATCTTCTGGGACGAGCTGTTCATCTTCCCCTACCTCAATCTGCACCTTCCCGACCTGACGAGGGCACTGCTGCTCTACCGCTTCCGCCGGCTTCCGGAAGCTCGCTGGGCTGCGAAGACCGAAGGCCTCGACGGCGCCCTCTATCCGTGGCAGAGCGGAAGCAACGGCAGAGAGGAGAGCCAGGTCGTCCACCTCAATCCGAAATCGGGTCGCTGGCTTCCGGACAACAGCCACCTGCAGCGCCACATCAACATCGCCGTTGCGTACAACACGTGGCAGTACTACCAGACGACCGCCGACGTCGCGTTCCTCGCGCACGGCGGCGCCGAGATGATGGTTGAGATATCTCGGCTTCTCGCCAGCCTGGCCACCTACAACCGAGCAATCGATCGGTACGAGATCCTGGGGGTCATGGGTCCCGACGAGTATCACGACGCCTACCCCGATGCTGATGAGCCCGGCCTCAACAACAACGCCTACACGAACGTGATGGCCGCCTGGGTCCTCTGCCGGACCACGGAGGCGCTCGACCTCATTCCCGCCTTCCGTCGCAGCGAACTGATCGAGAAGCTCCACATCCAGCGAGAAGAACTCGCGCGATGGGACGAGATCGGCCGGAAGCTGAAGGTTGCATTCCACGACGATGGCATCATCAGCCAATTCGAGGGGTACGGAGAGCTCGAGGAGTTCGATTGGACCGGCTACATCGAGCGTTATGGAGACATCCAGCGACTCGATCGCATTCTCGAGGCGGAAGGGGACTCCACCAATCGCTACAAGCTATCGAAGCAAGCCGACGTATTGATGCTGTTCTACCTGCTCTCGACCGACGAGCTGACGTCGGTCTTCGAACGGCTCGGGTACGAGATCGACGGTGACAAGATCCAGCGCAACATCGACTACTACGACCAACGCACCTCGCATGGGTCGACGTTGAGCCGGATTGTGAACGCCTGGGTGTTGGCTCGCTCCGACCGCAAGCGGTCCTGGGACTTCTTCCAGGGAGCCCTCCTGAGCGACGTCACCGACATCCAAGGCGGCACGACACCCGAGGGCATCCACCTCGGAGCCATGGCGGGGACCGTCGATTTGGTGCAGCGCGGCTTCACCGGGATCGAGACACGAGAGGACACGCTCTGGCTCGACCCAGCGATCCCCGACGAGCTCGGCGAACTCCGTTTCGAGATCTTCTACCGCGGACACCTGCTCGACTTCCACATCACACCGGACCAGCTCACCGTGACCACCCGGCCGGGTGAAGCGAACCCCATTCGCCTGGGCATTCGCGATCAGATCGTCGAAGTGCCGGCGGCGACCACGGAGACGGTTCCCCTCTCGGCGCAGCCGACCCTGTAGGCAGGAGCGACCCCGACGACGGTGCGGCACCATGGCTCGCCGATTCAGGAGCTGGGATCAACCGGAAATCACGCCCAGCAGGCGTTACCCGATAAGGCCGCTGCGAGCCCGGCGGCGATCACCGGACCTCCAGCGTTGCCAGACAGTCGTTCGCCCACTGGAAGACGTCCGACTTGCGGACGGTGTTGCGAAGCCGACGCATCCGGCGCCGCTGCTCCTGCTCCGGCATCCCGGCCGCGTATGCGAGCGTCTCGGCGACGGCATCGACGTCGTACGGGTTCACGATGAGTGCCGCCCGAAGCTGTTCGGCTGCGCCGGCGAACTCGCTGAGCACCAAGACCCCGTCGTCCTCGAATCGTGACGCGACGTATTCCTTCGCTACCAGGTTCATGCCGTCGCGCAACGGCGTGACCAGCATCACATTGGCGGCAACGTAGTAGGCGATGAGTTCCTCGAACGGGAGCGTCCGATAGAGGTACGAGACCGGCGCCCAACCCGGCTCTCCGAATTCTCCGTTGATGCGACCAACGATCTGCTCGATGTCGACGCGGAGCTGCTGATACGCGGGTACCTGTTCTCGACTGGGAACAGCGACCTGAACGAAAGCGTACGTATGCCGGTCACGGGGTGCGTTCTCGAGGAGCGCTCCGAACGCCTTCAGGCGCAGGTCGATGCCCTTGGTGTAGTCGAGCCGATCCATGCCCAGGATCACGGTTTCAGGGTCGCCGAGCTCGGAGCGGATCTCGGCAGCGCGCTGTCGCACTGCCGGCGACTGCGCCATCTGATCGAACTCCGCCGTGTCGATGGCAATCGGCGCGGACTGGAGATGGACCGGCCGCCCGTGCCACAGAACCTCGCGCCGCCCAACTACTTGAGCGCCGGCGAGCAGTCGCGCGGCACGAGAGAAGTTGGCTGAGCTCTGGCGCGTTTGGAACGCGACCACGTCTGCGCCGAGGAGGCCCTCGAGAATCTGGCGCCGCCACGGGAGGCGGGCGAATACCTCGATGGGCGGGAAGGGTATGTGGAGATAGAAGCCGATGGTTGCGTCCGGCACCATCGCGCGCAGCATCTCGGGCACGAGCTGGAGCTGATAGTCCTGGACCCAAGCGATGTCCCCCGGTCCGACGACCTTGGCCGTCGCCTCCGCGTAGCGCCGATTCACCGCCACATAGGGGCGCCACGTATGGCGGTGGTATTCGGGAGCCACGATGGCATCGTGGTAGAGCGGCCACAGCGTTCCGTTGCAGAACCCGAAATAGAAGCTGTCGACCTCTTCCTCGCTCAGCGGAACGGGTTGCTGATAGATGCCGTCGTACTCGAACGGCGGCGGATCGAAGTCGGAGATACCGGGCCAGCCGACCCACGCGCCATCTGCGTTCTGCAGCACCGGCCGCAACGCACGGACGAGTCCGCCGGGGCTGATCGACCACTCCTCCCCGTCCCAGGAAACCGGAAGCCGATTGGCGACAACGATGATGCGCTGAACGGTGACCCCTCCTCTGTCCCGTTCGAGCCTACTCGCCGCAATGTCGGACGGCCCTTTCGCGAACGGGGGTTCGCAACGTCCGATTCGGCGCCCCGGGGCCTGCGGAACGAATGGCCGTTTCGTTCCGCAGGCCGGTGACGTCCTATTCGGCGGTGCGAGCCCTGGCCACGTGCAGCAAGGCTTCTGGCTCGTCTCCCGTCAGTGGCCGTTGCCGCCCACCGGGTCGAGGTCGGCGGGGGCCGCGATTTGCTCCTGGAAGAAGAACTCGGGATAGGCCGCGCCTCCATGTTCGGTTCGATCAATCCCGCCGCGGCAGCGAGTGTCGTCGTCACCGCCGGCGAGGCGATGTCCTGGCCGACGGCGGCCAACGTGGATCCCGCATTGAATCCGTACCAACCGAACCACAGGATGAAGGCGCCGAGCGCACCGAGTGTCACCGAGTGACCGATTGCCGATCGGATTCAGCCGTGTTGCGGGCGTGTTTCGCGCTTGTGCTCGACGCGACGGAGCCGCGACCGTCGCCAAACGCCGCGGCTCCATCGGGGTCCGCCGTGGGTCAGGAGGCACTCCTCCCCACAGGGGTGTGGGGACGACCCTACGCGCGGCTCGCAATTTGCGGAGCAGTTTGTTGGTGGCCGCAGGTTCTCGACCCAGCCGCTCAACGCGGCGATGGGCTCGTCGCCGACGCCTACTCGTTCGCCGACTCCCAGTGGGGGAAGATCGCCTCGGCGACCAAGTCTGCGTAGATGACGCGCCCGGGTTGCTTCGGATGGAAGTTGTCGGCCGCAAAGAGGTCGCTGCGACCCTCGGTGGGGGAATGCCAATCGACGAGCACCGCGTTTTCGTAGCGCTCGACGCCCTCCGCCAGCTCTCGATTCGTGGTCGACTCCCAGTTGCGGGTCGGGACGTGTGCGTTGATGAACACCATCAGCGGAACGTCGGCGGCGATCTCCATCGTTGATTCGAAGTGGCGCTCCTGGACGGGTCCATTCGTGCCGAGATGCACCACGATCACCTGCGGTGGCACCGGGCGGGCCAGCAGTCGGGACACGAGGCTCGGAGTGTCGGCAAATTGGCGGGACACAATGGCGTCGACGGTGCCGGGACCGATTCGCTTCTCGAGTTCATCCTTCGAGCCGAGCATCACCGAGTCCCCCACTGCAGCAATCCAGCCGTCTTCGGGCTCGAACGAGTAGGTCACCGTGGTAACGCCCGCATTCCCGAGCTCGTCCACCGCCTCGATGACAACCTCGTTCTCGCCGAGGTCCGAGGGGAGCATGACGGTGAACCCCCCATCGGTGCCGAGCTCAACCGGCTCACCGTTCACCGCCACCGTCGCCCCGGGCTCGGTGGAACCGGTGAATTCGACCAGATAGGTGTCCACGGTGTCGGCGTCGGCCGGAACCGTCTCCACCACCGGCGGCTCCTCGTCGATCGATTCGGTCGTGGTCGGTAGCTCCGTGGTGGTCGTTTCGGCCGTGGAACTTGTCGTCGGAGCGAGAGTGCTCGTGGTCTCGAGTGCCGCGAACGTGTCGGTGGTGCTGGTTTCGGCCGCCGGCGCGCTCGAGCAGGCGGCCGCCAACGCCGCTGCCGCCACCGCAAGGGTCGTGATCCGCTTCATGGATGGGATTCTGCCCCTGAAACACAACTACTTGCCGATCGATAGTCTTGGCGGCAGCAACCGGAGGATCAACACATGTCGGACGAGCAAATCCCGAGCGAACCGTTCCAGGACGAGGTCAACGCCCAGATCGTCAATATCAGCCAGGGCGGTGCAGGCCACGTCGACGCGCAGACCGTCTCAATTCGCCAAGGTGGCGCCCAGTCGATCGCGTCCGCTTCCGCCGACATCACGCAGGGCGGAGCGTTCCTTGTCGACGCCGACCAGGCCACGGTGAACCAATCCGGAGCCGCCATCGTCGTCGCCGAGGAAGCCACCATCGATCATGGAGCCGCCGGGCTCGTCGTTGCCTCGACCGTCAACGCCAAGGACTCGCGAATCGGGCTGCTGCTGGCGGGCAGCGTGGAAGGTCGCCCCGATATCGGCGTCGACGCCCGGGTTGCGGCGATCATCGGGGCATCGGCGCTGCTGACGCTTTTCATCCTGCGGAGGCTGTTCCGCTCCTAGCGCGCTCGTCTCGGCGGGCGCCGCGGCTTCTCGGTGGGGTTCCCGAACGCCTCACCGCGCATATCGGCGCCGCCGTCGGGGGAACCGTGGCGATGATCGGCAGGGATCGTTGCTGATGCAACCGCGCACCCAACCGGCCGCCCGGGCACGCCGGCCCACCCCAACCGAGTCGGTCGCGGGCAGCGATCGAGAACCCTTGACCCTCACGTGACGTCATGGTCTACATTGCGCCCATGCAGACGACAACCATCGGCGAGGTGGCCCGGCTTGGCGGCATCACCGTTCGGACGCTCCACCACTACGACGACATCGGCTTGCTGACACCCTCGGAACGCAGGGCGAACGGCTACCGCGGGTACTCGGCCGGTGACATCAGCCGGTTGCAGCAGATCCTTGCCTACCGGGAGCTCGGCCTCGGACTGGACGAGATCGGGCAGCTGCTCGACCAGCGCTCGAGTACCGCGGACGCGCTCCGACAGGCACGTATCCGTGTCGAGCATCAACGCGTCCGCCTCGAGCGCATCGCTGCGGCACTCGACGCGACCATCGAATCGGAAACGGAAGGAACGACGATGACTCCCGAAGAGAAGCTCGAGGCGTTCGGCCCGTTCGATCCGGATGCGTACGCCGACGAAGCACGGGATCGGTGGGGTGACACCGAAGCCTACGCCGAGTCCGCACGGCGGACCGGCGAATACACCGCCGACGACTGGCAGCATTTGTCGTCCGAAGCCCACGACGTGAACGACGCGCTCTTGCGCCTGATCGACGCGGGTATCCCCGCCGACTCGGCGGAGGCGGCGGCGCTCGTTGACGCCC
>JAHEEL010000096.1 GCA_024640745.1 Actinomycetes bacterium | reverse complement strand
GTGAGCTGTGACTCATACGACGTCAGGCAGATAGACGGGGGAGGGCCCAACCATGAATACCCGCGCGTTCGCGAAAGACACGGCGCTGCGAGCTGTCGATCGTTTCAACCCGATCACGAACAGCCCTTCGGCCCCATTGAAGACGCGGGCAGCGCTGGGGGCATTTGGGCCGTCTCTGATGCCTCGTGCCTCGATGCACCAGGGAATGGCCGTCGGGTTGTCGATCCTCGCCGCCGACCTAGTGATGAGCGCCGTCGATGCTGGGATTCGACGCTTCGTTCCGAATACCGCTCCGGTGACGGTGCGCCTGGGTGCTCGAGCGGTGGTCGCGGCCGCCGGCTTGGCTGTCGCCAAGATCCCGGAGACCGACGACGAGCACACGGCCAAGGCCTCGCTGCGGAGCGCGGGCCGGCTGGCCACCTCCGCCGCGGTCGGCGGCATGATCTACGAGTCGAGCGTTGCGTTGAGGGAGCACTACCCGCCGAAATCGCCGATGAGACCGGCCATCGTGAGCGCGGCAGGATTCGCCGCGGCGATGGTCTATTCGAGAGATCTGCTCTCCGAGCGCCAGGCCGTGATCAAGCGTTGGACGAAGGACGACAAGCCGGCGACCGCCGTTGGGTCGATGGCAATCGGGATTGGTGTGGGCTCTGTCGGTCGTGGGATCGGCCGCGGATTCCTGACGTCACGGCGTGCGATGGCGGCGTACTTCGGTGACGACATCACACGAGCCCAGGTCGGAAGAACGATCAATGCCGCAGTGTGGACCGCCGGCGGCATCGCCCTCTACTACGCGGGTGTCGGGGCGATCGCTCGGTCGAACGAGAAGATCGAACCGGCGTACTCCAGTCCGCCGGAGAGCGAGTTCGTCTCGGGTGGGCCAAACAGCATCTCGCCGTTCGATGAGGTCGGCCTGCAAGGTCGCCGGTTCCTCACCGACGTGGTGACACCCGATCTCATCGAGTCGACGCTCGGCGAGAAGGCGGTTGCACACCCGATTCGCGCCTTCGTCGGTGTCAACAGCGAGCCGCTCTACCCATCGGGGCGGTCCGAAATGATGCTCGACGAATTGGAGCGCCTCGGGGCTTTCGACCGGCGGTACCTGCTGCTCGTGTCTCCGACCGGGACCGGATGGGTCGATCAGACGATGATCGAGTCCGCGGAGATCCTCACACGCGGCGACATTGCGACGGCCTGTATTCAATACGGTCGCGGGCCGTCGTTCCTCGAAGTCCAGAAGGTCCAATTGGGACGCACCCAGTTCCGTGGACTCCTGTGGGGCGTGCGTCAGCGAATTCGCGACATGTCGGAGGAGAATCGGCCAAAGGTGCTGGTGTTCGGTGAGAGCCTCGGTGCGTGGTCGTCATCGGACGTGGTGATGCATCAGGGGATTGCCGGATTCGACCACTACGGCATCGATCGTGCCCTCTGGTTCGGCTTGCCCGGACTCGCGAAATGGTCGAAGACCGGGATGCGGCAGGGTTCCGGCGATCTCGTGCCACCGGGCACCGTGGAACCATTCGACAACTTCGGTCAGTATGAAAAGCTCTCGGAGGAGGAACGCGACAAGCTTCGAGCCGTGATTGTCGACCACGACAATGACCCGATTGCCCAGATGTCATTCCGATGGGCGGTGAAGCGTCCACCGTGGCTCGACGGAGCCGAGCGCGGCCGCAACGTGCCCGAAGGGATGCAGTGGTATCCGCTCATCACCTTCGTGCAGATCATGATCGACGCGATGAACGCGATGCGGACCGTTCCCGGTCAGTTCAAGAGCTTCGGCCACGACTATCGCGGTGACACGGCGCCCTTCGTACACGCCGCCTACCAGCTCGATGACGTCACCGACGAGCAGATGGAGAAGGTCCTCGACACCCTGCGCCAGCTCGAACTCGAGCGCGGGGAGCGAATCAAGACCGCGAAGGCCGACGCTGCGGCCGAAGGCGAGACGAAGAAGAAGGCGCGTGCCAAGCGCGGCATCTGGCTGCGCGACCGCACCCCGCTGGACATCGACGAGCCCGCTATGGAGATCACCCCCGGTAGCGCCCCCGGCGACGTCCAGTAGGCACGTCCAGTCTTCGTACCGAGTTCCCGATGCGTCGTGTCGACGAGGTGCCGTCGAAGGCTGTGATTGCCGATGCCGACGGGATGGACAAGGACTCGAGGGCGCCGCTGGACGGGGCTTCCTCGTAACTCTGCGAACGCCGAGCGGGTCTATCAGAAACAGAACCGGTATCTCCTAGACCGCTTGCGTTTGTTTTGCGAGACTGGGATTCCGGAAGGGCTCGTCGTAGGCGAGCCACATGAGTGAGGAGGCGTGGGCATGGACGAGTATCCAAGTGGTTGGGCGATCGGCTGGACGGCGTTTGCGGGGATCATGATGATCATGGGCGGCGTCTGGTGGATCATCTCCGGCATCGTCGCCATTGCGAACGACACCTTCTTTGTCGTCGGTGAGGAGTACATCTTCCAATTCGACACGACGACGTGGGGTTGGATCCATCTAATCCTCGGAATCATCATCCTGATCTCGGGCTTCGGTCTGTTCACCGCGAACGTGTGGGCGCGAACGGTCGGCGTGATCATCGCCGTGCTGTGGGCGCTGGTCGCCTTCGCATGGCTGCCGTGGTATCCGGTGTGGGCGATCGTGTTCATCGCGGTGTCGATCTTCGTGATCTGGGCGCTGACGGTGCACGGCCACGACATCGACGCTGCGTAGATCCGCCGCAACGATCGGGTAGTTGAAGGAGAAGCAAGCGGGGCCGCGTGGTGCAGCCCCGCTTCGAGGAGGAAGCATGTCCGAGTCGGCCACACCCGAGCAACGGAAGGCACAGGGCAAGGAGATTCGCAAGACCGTTCCGCGTTCGAGCCACGGGGAGTGGCTTCCGCCCGCGGACCGACCCGATCCCGTCACGTTGATCACCGACCAGGACCAGGATCGGTTGCAGTGGCTCGTGCCGATTCGTCATTACCGGATGGCGGAATCTGCGTTCACCTTCTATCGCGGGGCGGCCAAGATCATGGCCTCGGACCTCTCCGGCACGCCGGTCACGGGCTTGACCGCGCAGATCTGCGGTGACGCCCATCTCTCGAACTTCGGTTCCTACGCATCGCCTGAGCGCGCTCAGGTGTTCGACATCAACGACTTCGACGAGACGCTCCCCGGTCCGTGGGAGTGGGATCTGAAGCGTCTGGCCACGAGTTTCGTGCTCGCCGGTCGCGACAACGAGCTGGATGATGACGCGATTCGGGCCGCGACGGTCCAGTCGGTCGAGGGCTACCGGGACATGATGCGGCGGTTCACGACGGCGCGCACGCTCGATGTCTGGTATGCCCACCTCACACTCGAGCAGATCATGGACGGGTTGCCGAAGAAGGACCGCAAGCATGCGGCAAAATCCTCGCGGAAGGCTCGGTCGAAGGACAGTCTCAAGGCGCTGTCCAAGCTCGCAGAGAAGATCGACGGCAGTTTCCGGATCAGGAGCGATCCTCCGCTCCTCGTCCCGCTCCGCGAACTGCCGGATATCGTCGATCCGGGCGAGTTGCGCAGCATCGTTGACGAGAGCCTGTCGATGTACCGGAGCACGCTCAACGACAACCGAAAAGTCCTGCTCGATCGGTATCGAGTCATCGATGTCGCACTGAAGGTCGTCGGCGTCGGGAGCGTCGGAACCCGTTGCCTGGTCGCGCTACTCCAGGGGAATGACGACTCCGACCCGCTGTTCCTCCAGATCAAGGAAGCGACGAACTCGGTACTCGAGGGATACCTCCCGAAGAGCGTGTACGAGCATCACGGTCGGCGCGTGGTTGAGGGCCAGCGCCTCATGCAGGCGTCGAGCGACATCTTCCTCGGATGGACGGAAGGGCGCCGCGGCTACCAGTTCTACTGGCGCCAGCTGTACGACATGAAGGGTTCGGCCGACATCTCGAAGATGAGTGCCGAGCGGTTGGCTCGCTACGCGGGCATCTGTGGCTGGACGCTCGCCCACGCCCATGCGCGCTCTGGGGATCCAATCGCGATAGCCGGCTATCTGGGCTCTGGAGACGTGTTCGCGCAGGCGGTTGCGGATTTCGCCTACGCGTACGCGGACCAGAATCAGAAGGACTACGAGGCCTTCACAACCGCGATTGCATCCGGACGCATTGAGGCGGGGGAGGGTTGAGCGCCCGCCGGGCGCGTCGATCTCCAATCACTAGCCGTGGCTAGGGTCTCAGAATCCTTGGCGACACATCGTCGAGCCCACGAGGAGGACGCGACATGAGTGATACGACGGGCAGTTCGGCAAGACCCTCATCAGAGGTCGCCTACTGGCAAGCCCACTCAGGACGCATCGTCGGGAGTGTGGCGGTCGGCATCCTGGCGCTCGGAACCGTCGTGTATCACTTCCTCGAAGACTGGAGCTGGGTGGATTCGTTCTACTTCAGCACGGTCGCGGTCACCACCGTCGGCTTCGGGGATCTGACTCCGTCCTCCGATGCATCCAAGCTGTTCACCGTCTTCTACGTCTTCAGCGGGATCACGGTCATTACCGTCTGGCTGAACTCCCGGTTCAAGCACCGCGCTGCACGGGCGGCGGTGAAGTATGTCCCGATGAACATCGACATCCCAGAAGCCCCCGAACCGAGAACCTGAGCTTCCGTTGTCACGGTCTGAGGCAGAGACGCCGGCGGCTGGCGTTCAGGCAGCCGCCGGGCAGATGGATGTGATGTCGCTCAGAGAGATCGATGCGGTGCCCGCGGTGCCGTGCAGCAGGATCGAACGGTCGCCGTGGGGTGTCTCCATGCCGAGGTACTGCCCAACGGTGCTGCCGATGCGGGTTGTGGCTCGGTAGCTCATACCCCGTCGGAGACTGTTGAGGCTATATGGCGCGTTGCAGCGTGAGGTTTGTTGTGCCTTCATCATCGGCACTCCTTTGTTCGTAGTCATTCTGTGCGCTCGCGACGCCACAGAGGACATGGCGAACGCCGGGTACGCGCGACTAGCGTCGGCGACTGCCCGCTCGAGGCTTCGCGATGCGGACCGTCAGGTCGCGTCCGCCCATCTTGGTGCCGTGGAGGCCGTCGATTGCGGCCCTGGCATCCGGCCGGGGCATGTCGACGAAGCCGAACCCTTTCGATCGGCCCGTCCGCCGATCGAAGATCAACGTGGCGGCATGAACATCGCCGAAGCGTCCAAACATGCGCTCGATGTCCGACTCCGTGGTACCCCACGGGAGGTTCGCGACATAGACGCTCTCTCCACTCTCATGCGGTGTGGATCCGTTCGACGCCTTCGTCGGCTTCTTTGCTGAGCGGGTCCGCGGTACCTCGCTTCGTGTCGCTTGCGACTCGTTGGATGCAGGCCGCGGCGACCTGGCCGATGGCGACCCGATGCGGTGCCCGCCGAACTCGAGGGCGTCGAGGGCGGGTGCCTCGATCGGGGCATCGAGATCGAGGTCGCGCTGCATGCGACGCACCGCGCGCTTCTGCTCTCCGGTGACCAGACTCACAACCGTCCCGGTGGCTCCCGCCCTGGCCGTGCGCCCGGAGCGGTGCAGGTAGTCTTTGTGGTCGGCCGGTGGATCGAAGTGGATCACCGACGCAACGGCATCGATGTGGATTCCGCGGGCGGCAACATCCGTGGCAATCAGTGCCTGCGCCCGATAGCTCGAGAAGGCATGCAACGCCCGGTTGCGTTGATTCTGCGAGCGCCCGCCGTGCATGGCGACGGCGCTCACTCCCAGTTTCGAGAGTTGCTTCGCCAGGCGATCCGCCCCGTGGCGGGTCCGGGTGAAGACGATCGTGCGGTCGGCGGCCTTGATGAGGTCAGCCGTGTGCTCGACGCGGTCGTGGTGCTGGACCAACCAGAAGTGATGCTTGGCGTCGATCGCCTCATCATCGGCCGACCCGGCATCGCGACGGACGGGATCGTTCTGATAGGAACGGCTGAGGACGGCGATATCGCCGTCGAGCGTTGCCGAGAACAGCAGCGTCTGGCGCCGCTTCGCCGTGCGATCGAGGATGCGACGAACCGCGGGGAGGAACCCCATGTCCGCCATACGATCTGCTTCGTCGACGACCACGATGTCGGCCTGGCTCAAGTTGACGGTGCCCTGCTCCATCAGGTCCTCGAGTCGGCCCGGCGTAGCGACGAGCACATCGACGCCGCGACGCATGGCATTGCGCTGCGGCCCGTATCCCACCCCACCGTAGATGGCGAAGACATTGCGGCCGACGCTCTGCGCGAGCGGCGCCAGCTCTTGCTTGATCTGGTCGGCGAGCTCGCGAGTCGGGGCGAGGATCAGGGCGCGCGGTCGACCCGGCTTCGCCCGCTCGACGCGCGCGAGGAGGGGGAGGCCGAACGCAATCGTCTTTCCCGAACCCGTCGGGGCCTTGCCGGAGACGTCCTTGCCGGAAAGGGCGTCCGGGATGGTCGCCTCCTGAATCGGGAAGGGCTCGAGGATGCCGCGCTGTTCGAGGGCGCGGACGAGTGATGTGGGCAGCCCGAGTTGGGCAAAGGTCGCGGTCATGATGACTCCTGATCCCGGTGCGGGAACGTTGATGAACTGTCCGATCTCCGACTCGACCGGGGGCGTCTGTGGCCTGAGGTATCGAGCGTCGGCCGAAGAGGCAGTCCAACCGGGTGAGAAACTGTGCCGTTGACCACCGGGGAAGCGACGAAGCGCTGACCTCCACCCGGTGCGGCACGACAACCCTAGCCCGGCATCCCCGGTACCCGTGGCAAAGCTCCGGATTCGTCGAATCGGTACCGGCCGCTACGGCACGTCGGCGATAGCCTGCATGGCGTCCCGGTCGATCAGATGCCCATGGCTGATCACGGCGCTGGGTGCAGCGTGGAAGCGAAGTGCTTCGCTCAGCGACCGGCCCTCGAGTACCACGAGGTTGGCCGTGTTGCCGACCGCCAACGCATGGCCGTCGAGGCCGATCGCCGCCGCCGGATTCACGGTGATGGCGTCGTAGAGAATGGACAAGTCAGGCTCGGACATCATCCACAGGAGATGGGCGCCGAGGAATGCCACCTCGAGCATGTTGTTCCTGCCGAACGCGTAGTAGGCGTCGGAGATGTCATCCTGGCCGAGGCTGACGTTGACGCCGGCGTCCACGAGTTCCCGCACCCTGGCATGGAGCGGGCCGGTGTGCGGATCACTGACGACTGCGACGTCGGCCGCTTTCAGCAGCGCGACGAGACGCTCGAAGTACGGGTCCGGATACAGCGCCATCGCCCGAGCGTGGTGCGCCAGCGCCCGACCGATCCAGCCCCGGTTGAGTGCCTCAGTGGCCATCATCTCGGTTGTCCTCAGGCCGGGATCGCCCGCGTCGTCGAGCAGCATTGAGACCGCTGCGTCGTATTCGACGGCAATGTCGAACACGATCCGGACATGGTCGGCCATGTCGGCCTCGGTGAACTCGATCCAGGGAATCCCACCGACGACATCCGCCCCCATGGCCATTGCGATTCGGAGGAGGTCTTCGGTGCCCGGCTCGCGAATGATTCCGTCTTGTGCAAAGGCAACGACCTGGAGATCGACGACGCCCGCAAACTCGTCGCGCAGCGCGACGAGCACCTCGACGCCGCGCACCCCGGCCTTCGAATCGACGTCGGCGAGGGCACGGACGTGGGTGTTGCCGTAGTACGCCGCCATCGCGGTGGCCCGCCTGCCCGCCGCAAGCATCGCATCCACATCCTGACTCCGCTTGACCGCGGCGGCAGTCTCGATCGCAGACATCGCCTTGCCCATCTCACCGCTCTGGTAGTCGGCGAGGGCCGCATCTCCGAGATCATGGAGCGTGAACACCTTGTCGAGATGCAGGTGCGTGTTGACGAACGACTCGGTCACCACGTTGCCCGCAGCGTTTATCGTCACCTCGTCGCTCGAAGCGCTGCCCGCCGGTCCGATTGAGGCGATGATCCCGTCGCGAACCACGAGATCGACGAGGCCGGCCTCGCCGCGCAACCTGGCCGATTGAATAGTCAGCGAGCTGGGACCCTGCACGACGGCTCCGTTCCTCGGGAATCGCCTCCGATCATACGACCCATACACGTGCCAACCCGAGCTCAGTAGCGACGACGTTGGGGCAACCGATCGCCGTCTCCTCAGGCGGAGATCCAGTCATCGATCTCGGCCCAGAGGCGGAACAGCCACTCCGTGCGCTCCGCTTCTCCGGAAGGAACCTCGGCGCGTGGGATGCGATGAAAGCGCAGTTGAACGTGAGACCTCACCAACCCGCCCGACCACATGTCCCGGATCTCGGCGAATCCTTCGAACCCGCGGTGCGCGAGCACGACGACATCCATGGGACGTTCCGCTACCAGGGCGAGGGTGCCGGCGGGTCGGGGCGGGAGCACCTTGCGATACTCCGATGCGATCGCTCCGACGGTTCCACCGCGCTGGGCCACCCGATCGGCGAACTTGATCCGTTTCGCCTCGGAGTAGCGCGTGCCCT
>JAHEEL010000095.1 GCA_024640745.1 Actinomycetes bacterium | reverse complement strand
CACGGCGATCGAAGGCGAGTGGCGGGACGGGCCCGGCGTCGCCTTCTTCGAAGCCGTGCGTGCCCGGCTCGGCGATCTGCCGATCATCGCGGAGGATCTCGGTGAGCTCTCCGAGAAGGTGCCCGCCCTGCTCGATCTCGTTGGCTTCCCGGGCATGCGGGTGCTGACCTTCGCGTTCTCGACCGACGAGACCGACAGCTTCCTCCCCCACAACTACCCGGTCGAGGCCGTCGCCTACACCGGTACGCACGACAACGACACGACCCTCGGGTGGTGGAAGTCGGCGCCGCAATCGGAGCGCACGTTTGCCCAGCGCTACCTCGATCTCGATCCCGCCGATCCCGTCACCGGCTTCCTCGAAGCCCTATGGGGCTCGCGCGCGATGTTCGCAATCGCTCCGGCGCAAGACCTCCTCGGTCTGGACTCGTCGGCCCGAATGAACACCCCCGGCACCACCGCCGGCAACTGGCGATGGCGGATGACCGAGGCACAGATGAACGACAAGCGGATCTCGCGCCGGCTACAGATCCTCAACGAGCGCTACGACCGGACTCCGGGAAGCGCGATCTCGTAGTGCGATTCGACGGCGAGCCGTCGAGGAACCCCGACACGGCGCCCTCGCGGCCACTTGGTGAACGCGTGCGGTCGGCGATCCGCGGGCCGGAACGCCCCGGACTCGATCACCGAACGTCGATGAGCTCGTTCGTCGTGAGGTCGAGCACCCGTTCCACCGGGCTGGACCCATCGGCGATCCACCGCGCCAGCGGCTCGCCGGGGACGCGAACGATCCACCATGCCACATCGGCGCTACCGGACCGCCGGAACGTCGTCCATGCCTCGCGACCGGCCTCGATCGCGTCAGACTCGACGTCGAACAAACCTAGGACACGCTCGCGCGTTCCCTGGAAGATCCCACCCTCGTGGAAGGCCGGTTCGACGAATTCCACCAATTCGTACCCACTCATACCACTCCTCCTGTGCCCGACGCCATCATATCGCATTCTCCCGGGTCCATGACGTAGGATTGCTCGCATGGAACTCGAATCTCGATTCAGCCAGGAAGACATTGCGGCGGCCGTCGAGCGGGTGGGCGGCGAGCTGTCTGCCGACTACGCGGGTACCACGCCGTTGATGGTTGGCATCCTGACCGGCTCGTTCGTCTTCCTGGCCGACCTCGTTCGCGCCATGAGCATCGAGGTAGAGATCGACTTCATACGCGCCCGCTCATACGGCGCGGGCACGGTGTCGTCCGGAGCCGTTGAGATCACCAAGGACATCGAACACGACGTGACCGACCGATCGGTGATCCTCGTCGAGGACATCCTCGATACCGGCCTGACGCTCGACTTCGTCAGCGATCGCGTTCGCGCCGGGCATCCAGCCGAGGTCAAGACGTGTTCACTCCTGGTCCGGGAGGGTGCAACGCCCCCGGACTACATGGGCTTGTGGATCCCCGAAGGCTTCGTGGTCGGATACGGCATCGACTATGCGGAGCGCTTTCGCGGGCTTCCCGATATCAAATCGGTGCCGGGGACCTGATCAGCCTGTGGCCTGGGCGGCCGGCGCCCGGGACGCCATTCGAGGAGGTCGATATGTACGTTGTCACCTACCGGATCGTCGTACGACCGGACCAGCGCCAGCCGTTCTTCGTGTGCTGGCGCACCATCGCCGAAGCCAAGCGAGATCACTGCGGGAGCGCGGGATCGCACCTCTACGCGCAGGCGGACGGCACCCACGTGGTGTACGAGATGTGGCCGGACAAGGCGACGCACGACGCTTGCCGCCTCCCGGAAAACTACGCGGGTCTCGACGCCGATCTCCACTCCCTCTGCGAAGCGTGGGAGATGACGGGTGCGATGGAACTCATCGAGTCCGTCGCGCGCGCGTGAACGCATCGCCGATCTCGACGTTCACGGGAGCGGCCCCGATCACTAGTGCAAACGGAACCGGCGGCAATCCGTCTGTACGACCGCCGCTCCTTCGGCCAAGCTGTGCCCAGGAATGGAGGGCATGAACACTCAACACCCCACGGGTTTCGTTTGTCGCATCTGTGACGGCATCGCGGTGGTGGAACTCGACGGCGAGTTTCTTTGCGCGGAGCACGCCATCGAATCGATGACGACCATCGAGATCGACCTTCGGGCTGATGAGTCGGCCTCATCGCCCGCGGCGAGCTAGCCGACTTCGCGGGCGCGGAACCAGGGCCAGAGCACCGGGCCGTCGATTCGACGCGACAAGCGCACGACCGACGGCGGCCACGCGGCCGATGACTGCCCCGGTGGCGAGTGCGCCCGGCCAGGACTAGTCCGTGCGTCGTTGCCGACAACCCTTCTGGACCCGGGGACCGCGAGCGCCCAAACTGACGCCAGGAATGGAAGACACCCACCGGCACCGTGAGAACGACCCGACGCGAGTTCCGCGCGGCGTCGCCGTCCGTGCCACAGCGCGCAACGCCCGCAGGCGTCCCCTGCGCTCCACAGCGAAGGCAACCAGTCGCTCGATCGCCTTCGTCGTGACAGTATCGGTGAACCCCGTCAGCTCGCCTTCCCCAACGACGTAGCTGGCGGGGTTCGCCGTACACGCCTTCCCTGGCCCAGGGCGAGGTCTCGATCGCGTCGCCGGTCGAGGCTGCTCGACGCCGGCCGACACATCGATCCATCGCTTCTGCAGCACGATTTTCCAACGCCGCGTCGCCGACCGCACGCGTAGAGTTGAGGGGACGCCCTCGTGGCTATCTCGGTAGTCGACAGCAGAGGAGAAAGGGGCTGCCAAGTCGGGCGGACCGACGAACCGGGCCACATCCATGCTCGGGCGCAACGTGTGAGAAAGGGGAACTATGTTCCACGATGCAATCCCGCGTCGATCACGGCTGGGGATCGTCCTCGTCTTGGTCGCGATGCTCGCGGCCCTGCTGGTCGTAGCGGCTCCGGCGGCAATGGCAGACCCGCCGGACGACTATGCCACGGCGGCCTACCAACTAACCATCCTGCACAACAACGACGGCGAGTCGCAGCTCGTCAACGCAGGCAGTGGGTTAGAGGACTACGGCGGCGCGGCCCGCTTCAAGGCGTTGGTCGACACACAGCGGGCGGCGGCAGCACCGAACGTTGTCATGATCTCGTCGGGAGACAACTTCCTGGCGGGTCCCGAGTTCAACCTCGGCCTGAAGCACAACACCGACACCGGTGAGCCGATGTACGACACGACGGCCATGGCCTTCATCGGCTACGACGCCGTGAACCTCGGCAATCACGACTTCGACTTCGGACCGGACGTGCTTGCGACGTTCATCGAGGGGTATCAGACACCGCCGACGGTGCCGGCACCACCGTACGCGGGCAGCTTCACGACTCCGCCGTATGTTTCGGCGAACCTGGACTTCACGCTCGAGCCGAACCTTGCGGCGCTCGTGGATCCGCTCGGGCCGATCACGACCGTCGTCGATCCCCTCAAGCCGATCGCGCAGAGCACCGTGATCACGGTTGGCGCTGAGGACATTGGGGTCATCGGACTCGAGACGCCGAATCTGGCATCGATCTCGAGCCCGCGCGACGTCATCATCGACAGAGACACGATCAATGTCGTCAAGGATCAGGTTGCCGCGCTCACAGCGGCCCCCTTCAGCGTCGACAAGATCATCCTCACGAGCCATCTCCAGTCCATTGACAACGAGATGGCCTTGATTGCGGAGGTGACCGGCGTCGATGTCGTGATCTCAGGCGGCGGCGACGAGCTCCTCGCCAATCCGGGTGACGCGCTGATCCCCGGAGATGAGGGCACTGCCTACGGGACGTATCCGCAGTGGGTGCAAGACAAGAACGGCGCCTATGTGCCGATTGTGACCACCTCCGGCGAGTACAAGTACCTCGGACAGCTCCAGGTCGGGTTCGACGCGGCAGGGAATGTGGTCGGGGTCGGACCCGACAGCGGACCGCTCGTCGTGTCGACCGCGGCGGGCAACGATGCCGACATGCAGAAGTATGTGGTCGACCCGGTCGTCGCCGGATTGGCTGCGCTCAAGGCCGAGAAGGTGGCGACGAGCGAAGTGGCCCTCGACGGCCTCCGCAATTCCGTGCGATTCATGGAGACCAATGAGGGGAACCTCATCGCCGACTCGTACATCTGGCAAGCAACCGAGCTCGCCTCCGACTTCGGGAGCGCGATTCCCGACGTGGCCATCACCAACGGCGGCGGGATCCGGAACAACACGGTGATCGCGGCCGGTGATCTGACGGTGCTCGATACGTTCGACATGGTCCCCTTCCCCAACTTCCTGACGGTTGTTGAGAAGGTGCCGACCGCGCACTTCAAGGAGCTCCTCGAGAATGCGGTGTCCGACATCGACGGCTCGAGCGGGCGCTTTGCCCAGATCTCCGGATTCACCATGCGGTACAACCCCGACGAGCAGGCGCAGATCGTCAACGATGACGGCTTCGTCCTGACACCTGGCAAGCGGATTCAATCCGTGGTGCTCGACGACGGTACCGTGCTGGTGAAGGACGGCGCGGTCGTTGCCGGCAAGCCGACCGTGAACATCGTCACGATCGACTTCCTCGTCCGCGGCGGAGATCAGTATCCCTACCGTGGCGTGCCGTTCACCGTGCTCGGCGTGACCTACCAACAGGCCCTCGAGAACTACCTCAAGGACCTGGGGACCGTCACCGCGGCCGACTACCCCGAGGGCGGCGAGGGACGGATTGGCGTGACGTTGTTCGAGTCACAGCTCGGTCTCGTCGACACGGCGCGGGGCATCTGGAAGCTCGACGGGGCGGCGTTCTACTACGGCGATCCCGGTGACTACCCGTTCGTGGGTGACTGGGACTGCGACGGCGTGGACACGCCGGGGCTCTATCGGCAGTCGGACGGCTACGTCTACTTGAGGAACTCGAACACGCAAGGTATTGCGGACATCAAGTTCTTCTTCGGCAACCCGGGTGACGTCCCGATCGCCGGCGACTTCAACGCCGATGGATGCGACACCGTGTCGATCTATCGGCCGTCGAACCAGACGTTCTACATCATCAACGAGCTCGGCTCGAACGATGGAGGCCTCGGCGCAGCCGAGTACAACTTCATGTTTGGCGATCCGGGCGATGAGCCGTTCGTCGGGGATCTCGACGGAGACGGAATCGACGAAGTCGCGCTCCATCGAGACACGACCGGCCTCGTGTACTACCGCGAGACGCTGACGACCGGCATCGCCGACGCCTCGTTCTACTGGGGTGATCCGGCAGATGTCGTATTCGCCGGGGACTGGAACGGAGACGGGACCGACACCGTTGGACTGCTCCGTCCTTCGGACTCGACGTTCTACTACCGGAACACGAACACGCAGGGCATCGCGGACGGCAGCGTCCTCGTTGCCGGCGGCGATTCGGATGCACCGGTGGCGGGCGTCTTCGTCAAGTAGGAACACGGAAGGCACGGCGCAGCGCCGTGCCGACGACACTTCCGGGGCC
The DNA here is from genome assembly GCA_024640745.1 of Actinomycetes bacterium. Lineage (GTDB taxonomy): Bacteria > Actinomycetota > Acidimicrobiia > Spongiisociales > UBA5794 > JAHEEL01. The sequence continues at coordinate 3,031 of JAHEEL010000095.1, read as the reverse complement.
CGGCTGATCCAGCCGGGCCCCGGCGCGACCGGGTGGATCCGCCGTTTGGCCCTCGGGTTGCCCGCGACATCCCGCCGTCTGGATCGGACTACACGCTGCGCGTGAGGCCACCATCGACCCGGATGTTCTGACCGGTGAGGTAGCTTGCGCGGTCGGAAGCGAGGAACGCCACCACTTCGGCGATCTCGGCGACGCGCGCATAGCGACCCATCGGGATTCGTGACCTCCGTGCCTCGGTCGCAGGAAGGCTGTCGACGAACCCGGGCAACACGTTGTTCATCCGGATACCGTCACCGGCGTACTCGTCGGCGTACAGCTTGGTGAATGCAGCCAGGCCGGACCGGAAGACGCCCGACGTCGGAAACGCTGCCTCCGGCTCAAAGGTCGCGTACGTCGAGATGTTGACGATGGATCCCCCGCCTTGGGCCACCATCGGAGGCGTGACGAGGCGGGCCATGCGAACCACGTTGAGGAAGTACACCTCCAGGCCGGCGTGCCATTGGTCATCGGTGATCTCGAGAATCGAACCGCTCGGACCGTGCCCGGCACTGTTGACGACCACGTCGATGCGACCCCAGCGTTCGAGCGTGGAATCGACAAGGAGCGCGAGATCATCTACCGACCTGTTTGACCCGGTGACGCCGAGGCCGCCGAGTTCCGCGGCGAGTGCTTCACCCGTGCCCGACGATGACAGAAGCGCAACGGCGTAGCCGCCGTCGGCCAACGTCCGGGCAACTTCGGCGCCAATGCCGCTCCCGGCGGCGGTGATGATTGCGACCCGATTGTCTGACATGCCGGCTCTCCAGTCTCCGTGGCGGCACCCAGCGTACGGTCGTTGCAGCCGGAGACCTCAGAAGCCGGGTCGATCCGCCAAGCGGCCCGCAGGAAGCTTCGATGGTTTGCGCTTCGGAATCCTGGTGCGCAGACGGGAGAGCGCACGACCAGCCGGACTACCGTACGCCGCCCTAGATCACGGGAGGCAGTCGTGGCAGCGGTCGCGTTGGTGTTCGGTCTCATCGCAGGTGCGCTGCACATCGCGTTCTGGCTCATGGAATCCGTGTGGTGGCGCCGGCCGCGAGTCTGGAAACGGCTCGGCGTCGCCTCGCAAGAGGAGGCCGACATCATGGCCTTCGGCATGTTCAACCAGGGCTACTACAACCTCTTCCTCGGAATCGGAGCCATCGTCGGTGCCATCCTCGTCATGACCGACATCAGCGGCCGAACCACCCTCCTCGGCTATTGCTGCCTGTTCATGGTCGGCGCCGCCGTCATCCTCTTCGTGGGTCGGCGGTCGATGGTTCGGGCCGCCCTCCTCCAGGGCGTGGCTCCGGCGATTGCCCTCGTTGCGCTCGCGTTCGTGTAATTCGGAACGGCCGTACCGCACCGACGGCGTCGACGGCGCTCCTCGAGGTCTCGCTCTTCGGCAGATCTCCTTGGATCGGATCGACGACGCAGGAGGTGAGCCGCCCCACTCGATGCGGCCGGCGCATGCCGACCCGCGGGCTGATGCCTCTCCGCTCAACTGACGGATGAGTTCGACCCCAATGAAGCCGGTGGCGCCGGTGACGAACCTCGCGCATTGGTGCCACCTCCTTTGGGGCCAGAGATGCCGGGCCGGGCCGGCTCGCTCAGAGCTAGGCGGCTCGGGCGTGAGCAAGGGCTTCGGCGAACCACACGACTTCGTCGAGCATGTCGATTGCCACTTGTTCGAGCGAAGGAGACGCAAGCCGCCCGTCTTCGGCAACGGCTTGCTCCGCGTCGACGACGTGCAGCGCCGGAGACACGGGGACCATTCGCAGTGCGGTGGTGAGGAGGCGAAGCTGTTCGGCAAGACGCGCTCCTCCGATACGACCAGATGAAACCGTCACCAACCCCACCGGCTTGCGCGCGTAGGCAGAGAAGTCACTGTCGAGGAGCAGCTTCAGTTCGCCCGGGTAGCCATGGTTGTACTCGGGCGCCACGATGACCAACCCATCGGCGGCTGCCATCAGCTCACGGTAGCGGTCGAGGCCGGCGGCGTCGTCCCCGGTTGCGGTGAGCCGATAGTCGGCGACGTCGATCAAGTCGGTCATCAACGAGCGCTGCTTCATGAGATCGATGAGCGCCTCGGCGATGGCCGCCGAACGCCGACCCTTGCGGGCGGTTCCGAGAAGCGTCGGGATGAAGAGGTCGGACATGTCAACTCCTATGATCAGACAGCGAGTGCGTCGGCGTTACCGAGCTTGCCGGCCGACTGTGTTCGTGATCCTGCAATGGGGTGCCTCTCTGTCTTGCCTGAGTTCGAGGGTGTCGACGATCTTGGATGATCCCAAGCCTCCGACCCCGGCAGAACAAGACCAGGAACGGTTGCGCACTTCAGGGTCTCGCCTCACGTGTTCGAGGGAAGGCAAGGCGACAGGCTGGCCGGGTCGCCTGAAGCCCGGTCGGCGAATCCGCATGTCACCGCCGCACCGAAACACCACTATGGATTCAAGAACACCCGCCCCGTTCATCGACCAACTCGATCAAACCATCACCTCATTCCTGCGGCGCTGGAGCATTCCCGCGCTGCGAGTCTCACTCGGCATCGTCTTCGTCTGGTTCGGCGCGTTGAAGATATTCGATGTGACCCCGGTCGCCGACCTGGTCGCGAGTACCGTCTACTGGTTCGATCCGAATTGGGTCGTCCCGGTGCTCGGCTTCTTCGAGATCGTGGTCGGAATTGGTCTGCTGTTTCGCATCGCGTTGCGATTCGTCCTCGCCCTGTTCGCCGTTCAGATGATCGGGACGTTCCTGGTGCTCGCGCTCCTGCCCGAGATATCGTTCGATGGAGGAAACCCCCTCCTGCTCACCGTGGAAGGCGAGTTCGTGGTCAAGAACCTCGTACTTCTCTCAGCGGGGATGGTCGTCGGAGCGACCGTCCGTCGGGGTGACACGCCCACTGTGAGAACGCCAACGTCGGAGCGCATCCCCGAGAGACTCTGAGCCCCGGACCTGTCGGGGAGGCAGAACTCTGCATATTCGTTGTTGCCACGTCGGCAGCGAGTCGATC
>JAHEEL010000094.1 GCA_024640745.1 Actinomycetes bacterium | reverse complement strand
ACAGAAACGAGGCAGAAGACACGAGACACGAGACACGAGACACGAGACACGAGACACGAGGGGGCGACTACCGTCTTGGCCATGCATGAAGTCGGAATCGCGCGAAGTGTCATCGACGCCGCCATCTCGGCATTGCCCGCGGGCGCGACGCTGTCCGGGGTCACGGTCGCCATCGGTCCCATGAGCGGTGTCGTCGCAGACTCATTGCAGTTCGGCTTCGAAGTTGCATCGAAGGGCACCACGGCAGAAGGCGCCGAACTGGAGATCGTCGAGGTGCCGCTCGAGCTGCGGTGCCCTACATGCGAAATCGATTTCGAAGTCGAGGACGTTGCGCTCGTTCGATGCCCACTCTGCGACGGACCGGCCGACATCCTCTCGGGGAACGCAACCCTGGTCACTTCCGTCCGGTATTCGGAAGACTGAGTGCGTCTCGGGCTCAATCTGGGCTACCACGGGGTCGGCATTGCCCGCGACACCTCCCTCGTGGCCGAAGCGGAGCGCCTCGGATACGACTCGGTCTGGACCGCGGAGGCGTATGGCTCCGACGCGGTGACGCCACTGGCGTTTCTCGCAGCCCGAACCAGGACCATCAGGCTCGGAACCGGCATCCTCCAGGTGGCGGCGCGAACGCCGGCCATGACCGCGATGACGGCCGCGACGCTCGACGATCTCTCCGACGGCCGATTCATCCTGGGTCTCGGTGTGTCGGGCCCTCAGGTTGTCGAAGGCTGGCATGGTCGACCCTACGGCCGACCCCTGCAGACGAGCCGCGAGTATCTGGAGATCGTGCGCAGAGTCCTCGCGCGCGAGGAACCCGTCACCTACGACGGCGAGGTATTCGTACTGCCGTATCGCGGACAGGACGCCACCGGTCTCGGGAAGCCGCTCCGGCTCATCTCTCGACCGCGCAATCCGGACCTGCCCATCTACCTGGCGGCGATCGGGCCGCGAAACGTCGCGCTCACTGCCGAGATCGCGGACGGCTGGCTCCCCGTCTTCTACGCCCCCGAACGGGCGGCAGCCGTGTTCGACCCACTTCTCGCGGAAGGATTCGGCCGTTCCGGCAACGCAGACAAAGCACAAGCGTTCGACACGGCCGCATCCGTCTTCGTTGCGCTCGACGATGATCTCGAACGTGCCCGACTCGCAGCGAAGCCGTTGATCTCGTTCTACATCGGCGGAATGGGCGCTCCGGGAGCCAACTTCTACAACGAGCTCGCCCACCGCTACGGCTACGGGGAGGCCGCCGAGCAGATTCAGGCCGCCTACCTGGCCGGCAGAAAGATGGATGCGGTCCGTGCCGTGCCGGACGCACTGGTCGACGAAGTCAGCCTTGTTGGATCCAGGGGCCGCATCGCCGACCGGCTGGAAGCCTGGCGGGAGTCCGGTGTGACCACGCTCCTCGTGAACACGACCGACCGCGCGGCTCTTCGCTTGATGGCGGAACTCGTCGTCTGAAGGCTCCGAGGCCGGCTACAGCCAGGCGGCGAGCGCGCGAGCCCAGAGCGCCGTTGCGCCCAGTCGTGCGCACCGCTCTCGCACCTCCCGATCGTCCGAGATCACGACGGCACCGCGACGCAGTGACTCGACTCGACCGACGATCACGTCGTCGGCAATCAAGTCGCCCGGAGCGAATCGCACCACGATGCCGGTTTCCGTCACCGACTTCGGTCGGCCTTCTTCGAGGTCGGAGTCGAACACGATCTCGACCGTGGAGTCTCCGAGATGGCGAACGAGCTTGCCAAGTGAAGCCGTCAGTTCGCGTCGCGCTCGCCCGGTCGCCATCGTGGACGAGTCCAGCACGCCGAGGAGGTTGTGGCCGTCGACGAGCACCGTTCGACCGTTGAGGCCCGCCAACGCGTCGATCGCGTCGGCCGAGTCGGGTGCGACCCCGAAGGGAACGAGGACTTCGACGTCATCGACACCGACCTCGGCACCCTCCGGAGCGGTGTCGGCTTCCCGGTATGGCGTGAGCGTTGCCGCAACACGGTCCAGCCAGCGTGCCACGTCCATTGGTTCCTTTGGTATCGACTCGGAGCCGCCCGATTCGACCGAACGGCGCAACTGTGCGGCGGAGCGCCGTGCCGATCGAATACCTTCCGAGAGTGCTGCAGCCGTGCGCTCAGCCTCCATCCGATCGGCGTTCGCCGTTTCGAGCGCTGATCGCAGCGAGTCGATCTGGTCCAGGGCACGATCTCGCTCGTTGCGAGCGGTGCTCGCCGCAGCGCGCAGCGGTTGCAGTCGGTCCTCGATCGACGCCCGAGATGCCGCCGCGGCCGCGTCTCGTTCCTGCTTCAGCCCTTTCAGCTTCGCCCGACCTGCCGCGGCTCGCTCCCGCAGCGCATCGAGCTCCTTGTCGAGACGCTGGACGCGGTCTGCGGCATCCGCGCCTTCCGCAATCGCAGCGGCCTCGACCACAGTGATCCACCACCCCGGCTTTCGCTCGAGGTAGGCCCGCGAAACGGGATCGACGAAGCCGGAGTGGTCGAACGCCTCCAGTGCCTTGCTGCGAAACCACTCGTCCTCGTCGAGACCCCGAAGGAGCACCTTGACGAGCGGGACGGGCAGTCGCCCGTCCCCGCGCTTGGCGACGGGGCGGAGACGCGCGGGCACGTCGTCATCGTCCATGCGCCGCAACGCAGCGCGCGCCGCGTCGATTGCGGACTCGAGAATCGTGCGGAGTTGCCGAATGGTGTTCATGCGTTCTTGACTAGTCGCCGAGTCCTGCCATAATCGCACGCTCCCGAAGGAAACCACGATGACCCCGACCACCATCCAGTTCGTAGTCCTTATCACCTAGGCGTACACGTCGACACGTGTGCGCCGTACCCTCCGTGCTTCACGGGGGGTTTTCTGTATCCGGAGCATGACATGGCTGAACAACTCACCGGCGCTGAGGCGCTGATCCGATCGCTCGAGTATGAAGGCGTCGAGGTCGTCTTCGGTATGCCCGGTGGAGCCATCCTCCCGGCGTACGATCCGCTGCTCGACTCCTCGATCCGTCACGTGCTCGCGCGTCACGAGCAGGGCGCCGGCCACATGGCGTCCGGATATGCCCATGCCACCGGTCGAGTCGGCGTTGCAGTCGTGACATCCGGGCCGGCGGCGACCAACATCCTCACCGCCCTGCAGGATGCCTACATGGATTCGGTCCCCATGGTGGTCGTCAGCGGGCAGGTCGCGACTACGGCGATCGGCAACGACGCGTTCCAGGAAGCCCACACCTGGGGCATGTCGATGCCGGCCACCAAGCACAACGAGCTCGTCACGAGCGCCGACGAGATCCCCGACCTCATCCGCGAGGCATTTCACCTCGCCTCGACCGGCCGCAAAGGCCCGGTCCTGATCGACATCCCGAAGGACGTCCTCGGCGCGACCATGACCTGGCACCGGCCGGGCGAAGTGCGCCTCCCGGGGTACCGGCCGGCCGTGAAGGGGCATCCCAAGCAGGTCAAGGCGGCGGTCGATCTCATCGAGCGCTCAGAGCGGCCCGTCTTCTACGTGGGCGGTGGTGTCGTGGCGGCCGGGGCAACCGAAGAGCTCCAGCGGTTCGCGGAGATGATCCACGTTCCGATGGTCACGACCTTGATGGCCCGGGGTGCGTTCCCCGACTCGAATCCGCTCAACCTCGGCATGCCCGGAATGCACGGCACCTACACCGCGACGACCGCACTGCAGCGGTCGGATCTGCTCATCACCCTCGGCGCGCGCTTCGACGACCGGATCACCGGCGACGTGAAGCAGTTCGCGCCCGAGGCCAAGGTCATTCACGTCGACATCGATCCCGCCGAGATCGGCAAGATCCGCTTCGCCGACGTGCCGATTGTCGGCGACGCCAAGATCGTTCTCGAGCAGCTCATCGCGCAGACCGAGCGCGGCGGTCCACAGCCGAACCGCGATGCCTGGTTCGCCGCAATCAACGAGTGGCGGACGACCCATCCCCTTTCCTACGAGCAGGACCCCGACGGCCCGATCCAGCAGCAGTACGTCATCGAGGAGCTGCAGCGCCTCACCGGCGGCGATGCGACCATCGTGGCAGGGGTTGGCCAACACCAGATGTGGACGTCGCAGTTCTGGCGCTTCGAGGAACCCCGCCGCTGGATCAACTCCGGCGGGCTCGGAACCATGGGATATGCCGTTCCGGCTGCGATCGGCGCCAAGGCCGGCAGGCCGGAAGATGTCGTTTTCGCCATTGACGGCGACGGCTGCTTTCAGATGACGGGATCCGAGCTCATCACCGCTGCCGTCGAGAACATCCCGATCAAGGTTGCGGTGATGAACAATGCGTCGCTCGGCATGGTGAAGCAGTGGCAGAACCTCTTCTACGACGGGCGTCTGTCGCAGACCGCCCTGTCCCCTACGGTCCCCGACTTCGTCAAATTCGCCGAGGCGTGTGGCTGTGTCGGATTGCGTGCCGACCGCCCGAGTGAGGTGGCCGGCGTCATCGAGCAGGCGCTTGCCATCAACGATCGGCCGGTGCTCATCGAGTTCACCTGCGATCCGGAGGCAATGGTGTTCCCGATGGTTCCGGCCGGCGGATCGAACGACGACATCATCCTGAGCAGGGAGGACCTCGCGTGAAGCACGTCATTGCCGTGATCGTCGAGAACAAACCGGGCGTGCTCGCACGCGTCTCTTCCATGTTCGCCAGGCGGGGTTTCAACATCCACTCCCTCACGGTCGGCCCAACCGAAGATGACACGATGTCTCGGATGACGGTCGTCGTCGACGGCCCGGAGATGGAGCAGATCATCAAGCAGCTGTACAAGCTCGTGCACACGGTCAAGGTCACCGAGTTCGAGCCCGGCACCGCGATCGAGCGAGAGATCATGCTGGTTCGGGTGAACGCGGACGCGAAGCGTCGTGGTGAGATCCTCGATGCGGCTCGCGTGTGGGAGGCCCGGGCCGTCGATGTCGGAGTCGCCACGATCACGTTCGAGGTCACTGGTCCGCCCGAGCGCCTCGCCGACTTCTTGCAGCTGATGAACAGCTATGGAATCGTGTCGCTCGCCAAGTCCGGGCGCATTGCCCTCCCTCGCGACCAGAAATCCAACAAGAAGCAGCTCAAGAGCGCCTGAGGAGGTCCGATGCCGACGATGTACTACGAGGGGGACGCCGATCCGACGCTCATCAGCAGCCGCAAGGTCGCCGTGATCGGATTCGGAAGTCAGGGGCACGCGCATGCCATGAACCTGAAGGATTCCGGCGTCGATGTTGTCGTGGGCCTGCGGCCGGGTTCGCGTCGAGCCGAGCGAGCCACCGAGTTCGGGCTGCGGGTGATGGATCCTGCGGACGCCGTCGCATGGGCCGACGTCATCATGGTGCTCGTTCCCGATCAGGTTCAGGCAGACCTCTACGAAAGCGTCATTGCAACACACCTCGATCCGGGCGACGTGCTGCTGTTCGCCCACGGCTTCAACGTCCACTTCGGATACATCGCCCCGCCGGCGGATGTCGACGTCGCGATGGTGGCACCGAAGGGACCCGGCCACCTCGTGAGGCGACAGTACGTCGAAGGCAGCGGCGTTCCGGCACTCGTCGCCGTCCATCAGAACGCATCGGGAGCGGCGCACGCGATCGCCTTGTCCTACGCCCATGCCATTGGCGGAACGCGCGCCGGCGTCATCGAGACCACGTTCAAGGATGAGACCGAGACTGACCTCTTCGGCGAGCAGGTCATCCTCTGTGGCGGCATCGATTCCATGGTCCGCTCCGCATTCGAAGTCCTCACCGAGGCCGGATACCCGGCAGAGATGGCCTACTTCGAAGTGCTCCACGAGCTGAAGCTGATCGTCGACCTGCTGTTCGAGGGCGGCATCGCGTGGATGCGCCACTCGGTGTCGGACACCGCCGAATACGGAGATATCACCCGGGGGCCGAGGATCGTCAACGACGAGACGAAGGCCGAGATGCGGGCGATCCTCGAAGAGATCCAGTCCGGCCAGTTCGCGGCGGAATGGATGGACGAGTATCGTGCCGGCGCCCCAAACCTCCTCGCCGCCCGTGCCGCGGTTGCGGACCACGCCGTCGAGCAAGTCGGCCGCGACCTGCGAGCCATGATGCCGTTCCTGGTCGAGAAGATCCCGGCAGATGATGTATGAGAATCCAGAGCAAGGAACAAAGAGCAGAGATCAAAGACGATCGACGGTGGACAGCTGATGTCTGACCGGTTGGTCATCTTCGACACCACGCTGCGCGACGGCGAGCAGGCGCCCGGGATTGCGCTTTCACCCGACGACAAGGTGGCAATCGCCAAGCAACTGGCCCGACTTCGGGTCGACGTCATCGAAGCCGGCTTCGCCGCATCGTCGCCGGGAGATCGCGAGGCGGTGCGCCGGATTGCCGCCCAGGTGCGCGGGCCGGTCATCGCATCGCTCGCGCGGACGGTCCCGGATGACATCGACCGGGCGGCCGACGCGCTGGCCGAGGCCGAGCGATATCGCATTCATGTCTTCACCTCGACCTCCCCGATTCACATGGAACAGATGCTGCGCAAGACCCCGGAGGAGGTCATCGCATCGATTCGCGAAGGCGTGAGCCGGGCGAGGAGCTATGTCGACGATGTGGAGTTCTCTCCGCAGGATGCAACGAGGTCCGACCCGGATTTCGTCGTGGAAGCCTGCCGCGTAGCAGTCGCCGCCGGAGCTACGACGATCAACATCCCCGATACGGTTGGCTATGCGATGCCGGCCGATTTCGTGGCGCTGATGGAACGAGTCTATGCCGATGTGCGCGGCGGCAACGAAGACATCATCGTCTCGACGCACTGCCACGATGATCTCGGACTCGCCGTCGCAAATTCGCTCTCCGCCATCCACGCCGGCGCGCGCCAGATCGAGGGTGCGATCAACGGCATCGGTGAGCGGGCAGGCAACACCTCGACCGAAGAGATCATCATGGCCATCAAGACCCGCCAGGACTACTTCAACGTCGAGATCCAGGCCGACACCACGGAGATCTTCGAAACCTCGCGGCTCGTTTCGAGGCTGACCGGCTACCCCGTGCAGTTCAACAAAGCCGTCGTCGGCCGGAATGCCTTCGCCCACGAATCCGGCATTCACCAGCACGGCGTACTCAAGAACCGCGAGACCTACGAGATCATGGACCCCGGCGATGTCGGACAGGAGTCACAGCTCGTGCTCGGCAAGCACTCCGGCAGGGCCGCGTTCGCCGATGCCCTCGACAAGCTCGGTGTCGAGCTCGACGATGTCGAGTTCGCCCGAGCGTTCGACCGCTTCAAGGAGCTCGCCGACCGGAAGGGCGAGATCGGAGAGACGGGTCTGCGGGCCATCATCGAGGTCGAGACCGGCCATCCGTCGGACGTGGTGCAACTCGTCGGCCTACATCTCAGCGGCGGGGACCGAGAGACCCCGGTGGCGACGGTACGCGTGACCCGGGGCGGCGAGCCGTTCGAGACCACGGCTGAGGGCGACGGCATGGTGAATGCCGCCTTCGTGGCGCTCCAAGATGCCTTTGGCTTCCCCGCCACGCTTCTGGACTATCGCGTCAACCCGTTCACATCGGGAGCCGACGCGATGGCCGAGGTGAATGTGATCATCCAGATCGGTCCCGCAACCTACTCGGGCCGCGGCATCTCCACGGACGTCGTCGAAGGCTCGGCTCGAGCCTTCGTCTCTGCACTCAACAAGGCGCTCGCCGATCGAAACGGCGCGGCAACCGGGGCGGAGGCGTGAGTCACTTCGTCCTCCTGCCCGGTGACGGCATCGGACCCGAGGTTGTCGCCGAGGCACGCAAAGTCCTCGAAGCCGCCGCCGCGCGATTCGGTCTCGACTTCACGTTCGAAGAGCGCCTCATCGGAGGTGCCGCCATCGACGCGACCGGTGATCCGTTGCCGGCGTCGACCGTTGCGGCGTGCCGCGCATCGGACGCTGTGATCCTGGGCGCGGTCGGAGGTCCCAAGTGGGACGACCCGCTGGCCAAGACCCGGCCCGAGGACGGGTTGCTCGGCATCCGCGCCCAGCTCGGGCTGTATGCGAACCTGCGGCCTATCCAGGTTCACTTTCCGACGGCGTCCCCACTTCGCGACGCTTCCGGTGTCGACATTCTGTTCGTCAGAGAACTCACCGGCGGCATCTACTTCGGCCCCGCGTCGATCTCCGACGACGGCCGCGTCGCATCCAACGAGATGGTCTACTCAGTGCCCGAGATCGAACGGGTCGTGCGGCTTGCCGGCGAGGCTGCCCGGCGCCGACGCGGCAAAGTCACGTCCGTAGACAAGGCCAACGTGCTCGAGGTCTCACGGCTCTGGCGCCGCACCGCGCAACGGGTGATGGGCGATGAGTTCCCCGACGTGGAGCTCGAAGTCGTGCTCGTCGACGCGATGGCGATGCACCTTCTCTCCCGCCCGCGGGACTTCGACGTAGTCGTGACCGGGAATCTCTTCGGCGACATTCTCACCGACGAAGCTTCGATGCTCCCCGGCTCGCTCGGATTGCTGCCGTCCGCCTCACTCGGCGATGGTCCGCCCGGCCTGTACGAGCCGGTGCACGGTTCCGCGCCGGATATCGCCGGGGAGAACACCGCCAACCCGTTGGCAACGATCCTCGCGTCGGCGATG
>JAHEEL010000093.1 GCA_024640745.1 Actinomycetes bacterium | reverse complement strand
CGGCGTGGTTCGTCTTGCAGCAGTTCGGGGATGACGACGTGGCCGGAACGGTCATTGCTGCGGCCGCGACCACAGCGACGACCGATTCCGATCCCGGATCGACCCCAACCACCGTCTCGGACACGACCAGCACGACAAGTACAACGACGACCACCACCCTCCCGCCGACGACGACCACGACGCTTCCCGCCGACCTCGTAGCCGGTCTCGAGAGCACGGGTGTGTTCGTCGCGCCCGGGAGCGCCGCCGATCAAGCGTCGCTCGAGGTAAGCGTTGCCAACGCCCGCAACCACGGCTGGGCCCTCTCGGTCGTCGCGCTTCCCGCCGAACCCGAGAACGGTTCGTCCCCGTATGCGGCGTCGATCGCGGCCGAACTCGGCCTCGGAACCGTCGTGGTGGTCTCATCGGAATCGCTCGGCTGGGCGACACAAGAGACCCAGTTCTACGACGGTGAGTTCGAACGGGCCTGGAGCCTGATCCCGCCGGGATCCACCGAAGTACAGGCCGTCGATTCGTTCGTGAAGTCCGTGCTCGGCGGACCCGACTCGATCGGCGTGATGGACTCCGCAACAGCGCAATGGCTGCTGTACCGCGCCGACGGAACCACCGCCGAGTTCGCGTTCGGCGAGGCCGGCGACGTAGCGATGATCGGGGATTGGGATTGCGACGGGATCGATACGCCGGGTGTGTGGCGGCCGTCCACCACCAAGGTGTACCTCCGCAACGCAACGACCGACGGCGGGGCGGAGATCGACTACGACTACGACAACGAGGGTGCCGCCTCCGTCGTCGGCGACTTCGCAGGGGACGGGTGCGACACCGTTTCGTTCTACTTCCCAGCCGAGGCCCGTGCGGAGGTCTACAACACGCCGGAAGCGGTCGTCAACGCCTCTGTTGGGGCCGGGGAGAGCGTCGACTCCGACACGGCATACACCTTCGGCGCACCCGGCGACCTCGCCTTTTCCGGCGACTTCGACGGGGACGGCGTCGACACCATCGGGCTGTTCCGACCCTCCACCGCCACGTTCTACCTCAAGAACAGCCACGCCGAGGGACCCGCCGATATCGAGTTCGCGTTCGGAGCACCTGGTGACATCCCCATTGCGGGCGACTGGACCGACCAAGACGGCATCGACTCGGTCGCCGTCTACCGACCCAGCACCGGCACCTTCTACTTCCGCTACACCAACAGCGCCGGTCCGGCCGACGAGACCCTCGAGTTCGGCGTCACCGACGCGCTCCCGGTCGCCGGCGCCTTCGGCCTCGACCGCTCCGGCTGACGAGACAATCTGCAGATTGGTGGTACGCCACCCGGCGAGGGCCCAGGCTGGGTGACGACCTGACCCGCCGCACACCAAGCAGGGCAGGAATCCGCGTTCAGCGTTCGGTCTCTGAAGCATCCCCAGCTGCGCGGGGGCAAATGCGCGTCCCGCCATTCCGCGAGGGTACGAAGGGAACGCGCATCGATTTGGATCTGGGCTGGTCGCGAACTACAGCCGCTCTCGCAGCCACGCGATATCCGCCGCCTGGTCTTCGGCCTCACCCGGCGTCTCGACGACCACCGGCGCGTCGGCATCGCGGATCACGCCGACCAACAGCTCCTCGGGGATCTCGCCGCTGCCGAGGTTGGCGTGTCGATCGCGGTGGCTTCCGAACGGATCACGGGAGTCGTTGCCATGTACCAGGGCGATGCGGCCGGTGTACTGAGTGATGCGCGCAACCGCCTCGGTGAGGTCCGCACCGGCAGCCCAGGCGTGGCAGGTGTCGAGACATACACCGGTGTTGAAGTCTCCGATCGCCGCCCACAGCGGTCCGTAGTTGTCGAGGTTCTGCATCACGGTGTTGCCACTGCCGGCAGTGTTCTCGACGAGCACGGGCACGATCACGTCGAACGAGTTCAGCGCCTTGAACCAGCGGTCGAAACCCACCTCAACGTCTTCATCGGCCCCGACGCTGCCGCCGTGGACGATGACCCCTTTGGCTCCGATCCACCCGGCGGCCTCGACCGTCTGAGCGAGGATCTTGCGGGAGGGAATCCGGACCCGGTTGTTCGGCGACGCCAGATTGAGGAGATAGGGCGCGTGCACGTAGAAGTCCACATTCGACCCGCGCAGCTCCTCCGCGTCCGCTCGAGGAATGGGCTTCTTCCACGACTGCGGGTTCGAGACGAACATCTGTACGACGTCGGCAGAGCGAGCCGCCGCCTCGGCGAGTGGATCGTCGGCGGGGACGTGAGCCCCGATCCGGTGCTCAGTCATGGTGGACCTCCTCTGCTTCGGGTCCCTCGGCTTCGGCTGCACCCTCGCCGAGGACCGGCAGCGACGGCGGAGGAGGCGACGTCGCAGGTGCCCCGAAGTGGTGCGAGCGGTCCATGGCGATCTCCGCATGGATGACGACCTCACCGAGCGGGTTCTCCCACGCCGTGGCGTCGATCAGAAGCCGCTTCCCGTCCCACGAGGCGCCCCACGGTTCCTCGGGAAGGCCCGCCGGATCGATGAAGTCGATGACCAGCACGTCGCGGCCGGGGCCACCGTCGGGATCCGTCTCGGCGGCCGTCGACACCGACGAGATGGCCGACCAGGGCACGAGGATGGAATCTTCGCCCGGACCGGCAACGGTCAGGACGACCCCGTCGTCTCTGACCACGAGGACGGGCTTTCGGCGGATGAGTGACGTGACGGCGTAGCCGAATACGGTCGCACCGCCTGCCAGCAGGAACGCTCCCCAGACGTAGTCGGCGCGCCGCTGATTCCTGCCCTTCGACGTGATCTCCTCGTTGTAGGTGTCCGGCGGTGTCGACACCCAGTGGCCCCACATCACGTCGACGGCTCCGAGCATGAGGAACAAGCCGACGAGGCCGAACAGGAACAGCTGAACCGGGGATCGCTCGACCGTGACCAGCCTCATTCCGCCACCCCGAGGTCTCCCGGCGTCACGAGCGCCACATACCGGATCTTGCTCCCGACCTTCGCTGCGGCAGCGCCGCCGCTGCGGTCGACGAGCGTGATCGCCTGTCCAATCGAGATCCCGGCTTCCGTGAGCGCCTCGACAGCCTCGCACATGGCCGAGCCCGTGGTCGTCGTGTCCTCGAGGACGGCCACGACGTCGTCGTGAACCAACGGACCGACGATGCGGCCGCCCGTGCCGTGGCCCTTCGCGGCCTTGCGCACCGAGAAGGCCCGCAACGAGCGACCGCGCGCCGCAGCAGCAACCGCCGTCGCTACGGCAATCGGATCTGCGCCCATGGTCAATCCACCGACCGCCGTGATCGCCGGATCGAGGGCTTCGAGCACAGCTTCGCCGACCAGGATCGCCCCCGCTCCGTCGAACGTGGTCTGGCGGGCATCGATGTACCAGTCGGAGACCGCTCCCGAGCGGAGGGTGAACGGTCCATCGGTGCGCACCGCGTGCCGGCGAAGATGATCGATCAATCTCTGTTTGGGGCTGAGATCCAGGTTCACAAGAAATCCAAGAAAGCGCTCAAGAAAGGTTCAGGTCCAACCGATACGTTACCCAGACAGGATGCCTTCCAACCTCCCGTCTAAGCCCGAACCGAGGCCGCCGCAAGGCGGCCCTCGGTTCGTCTGGAGCGAGTTTTCCAGGCGGGACAAGGATTCCGGCGCACCGGCCCCCGCCGATTCCCTGCCCCCACATGGGTCCACATCGCTATGGTCGGTGCGTGGTTTCCGACGCATTCCCGTATGAATCCCAGTACGTCGACGTTCGCAGTTCGCGCATGCACTACGTCGAGCAAGGGACCGGCAGCCCGATCCTCTTCCTCCACGGAAACCCGACCTCGAGCTATCTCTGGCGCAACATCATCCCCTACGCCGTCCCCCACGGGCGTGCCATCGCCGTCGACCTCATCGGCATGGGCCGCTCGGACAAACCGGATCTCGCCTACCGGTTCTTCGACCACGTCGACTACCTCGACGGCTTCATCGAGGCCCTCGACCTCGATGATCTGACGCTGGTGGTCCACGACTGGGGAGCCGGGCTGGGCTTCCACTACGCAACGCGCCATCCCGGTCGGGTGAGGCGCATTGCCTTCATGGAGGCCATCGTCGAGCCCATGCGCTGGAAGGGCACGCCGGCGCCGCTCGCCTGGCTCTTCAAACGATTACGCGACCCGGTCAAGGGGCACCGGATGAACAGCGAGAAGAACTTCTACGTCAAGCGCCTCCTCCCCATGATGGTGTCACGCCGCCTCACCGCGGCGGAGAAGGCGGCATACGCTGCACCGTACCCGGACGTGGCCAGCCGGAAGCCGGTCGAGCAATGGCCGCGCGAGGCCCCCTTCGACGACGAGCCCGCCGACATGGCAGCCGTCGTTGCCACCTACAACTCATGGCTCCGCCGATCGCCGATCCCGAAGTTGTTGCTCTGGGCGAAGCCCGGCGCAATCATCCGCGGGGAGAAGGCCGCGGCGCGTATCGCCGTCATGTTCCCGAACACGGAGTCCGTGTTCATCGGGAAGGGTCGCCACTACATCCAGGAGGACCAGCCGGACGCCATCGGCGCGGCGCTCGCCGACTGGCTCGATCGAACCGGCTGAGCCGACCCTATCGTCCGCTGGATGGAACTCCTCTTCGTCCGGCACGGCCAGCCGGACCGCAGCGTCACCGGACCGGCCCGGTCCGATCCTCCCCTCACCGCGGCCGGCCGTGATCAAGCCGAACGGACCGCGCTGCGGATCGCGGCAGAGGAACCGCCGCCGACCGAGCTGATCGCCTCCCCCGCGCGCCGCTCACAGGAGACCGCTCACCCCATCGCCGAGCGCACCGGCTTGGCGATACAGACCGTCGACGACCTGGTCGAGTTGAAGATGCCGAACTGGGACGGTGTACCGCGGGAGGTCATTCGCCGCAGGTTCGACGAGTCGTTCAACCGCGAGCCCCCGCGCTGGTGGGACGGCCTCGATGGCGGCGAGGCGTTCCGCGTCTTTCATCGGCGGATCACGAAGGCCCTCCTGGCAGTCCTGGCCGACCGGGGCGTTGCGCCCGACCCGGACCACGCCCACCTCTGGACGGTCGACGAACCGACCCGGCGGATCGCGATCGTCACCCACGGCGGCACGAACTCGGTAGCGATCGCCTTCCTGCTCGGGGCGGTCCCCACCCCCTGGGAGTGGAGGCGGTTTCGATCTCGCCACGCGTCCATCTCAGCGCTCAGCACCTTGCCGTTCGCCCGCAAGCACGTCTGGTCGCTTCGATCCTTCAACGATCTGGAGCACCTTCCGCCGGTTCTTCGAACGAGATAGCCCTACTTGCCGTAGCGGCGCGTTCTTCTGGTGAAGTCGCGCAGCGCGCGGAGGAAGTCGATCTGACGGAACGCCGGCCAGTAGACATCGACGAACGCGTACTCCGCATAGGCCGATTGCCAGAGCAGGAAGCCGGAAAGACGCGCCTCGCCGGAGGTGCGAATGACCAGATCGGGATCGGGAAGGTCGGCGGTGTAGAGATTGGCGGCGATGCCGTCGGCGTCGATCCGGTCGGCGATGTCGTCGGTTCCCTCGGACGCCAGCTTGGCGACGAGGTCCTTCACTGCATCGACGATCTCCTGCCGTCCGCCGTAGGCAAGGGCGATCGTCACCCTGCGATCTCCATGCGGCATGCGTTCTTCGAGCCGCTTCGCCGATGCCTGCAGGTCCGCAGGCAGAAGGTCGAGACTCCCGATGAAGCGCACCCCGACGTTGGCGCCGCTCAGGGCATCCGGGATCTCTTCGAACAGCTCCTGGAGCACTTCGTAGTACGGCAGCAGCTCGTCGTCCGGGCGGGCGAGGTTCTCCTTCGAGAGCAGCCAGCACGTGACCGCAGGAACCTCCAACTCGGCCGACCAGTGGAGAAACTCGACGAACTTCTTCATGCCGACCCGGTAGGACGCCTGGTAGTCGGGGAGACCCTCGCTTCTGGCATAGCGCCGATGCCCGTCGTGAATGACGCCGATGTGGCGCGGGAGCCGGGATCGATCGAGCGTTGCCAGAAGGCGGTTCTCGTAGAACCGGTAGAGCGGGCGGGTCGCGGCTTCACGAAGTCCCATGCATCGTCCATGGTAGGGGATCCGGCGTTCCACACCGCGATCGAATGCGTGCCAACATGGGGCCATTCCACGGAGAGGAGGCTGCGAACGTGGCCATGTCGGAGGAACACAAGGCCGCGCTCGCGCGCGGACGCCGCGAGTCCAAAGCGATCAAGGCATATCTCGAGGCGATTTCCATCCCGAAGCGCAAGGGTCGCCCGGTGACGCCCGAGTCGCTCGAAGCAAAGATCGTCGGTCTCGACGAGCGCATCCGAAACGAGGCCAATCCGCTCGCACGCGTCGATCTCATCCAGGCGAGGATCGACGCCCAGACGGCGCTCGACGAGATGACGGCGGTCGTCGATCTCGACGCCCTCGAGCAGGGTTTCGTCAAGCATGCGGCGCCGTACTCGGAGCGGAAGGGCATCACCTGGCCGGCATGGCGCGAGGCCGGCGTCCCGGCCACCGTACTGAACGCGGCAGGAGTGAAGCGGACACGCAACGCCTGACGGTCTTCCAGGTCGGCGCATGGGCGGCGCGTGACCCCTGCCGACGTCGAAGCACAACACCCTTGTTTTTGCGCATTCCACCGGTACCCTCGCTCCCGTGAACCTCGCCCACTCCCGATGGACCCTCGGGAAGATGCAGAACCCCGTTCGCGGCTTCCTCCACGGCAGCGCGGCTGCCGCGGGCCTCGTCGGCACCGTGTTGCTTCTCTTCCACGCACCGAACTGGCCGGCACGCGTCGCCGTGCTCGTCTTCGGTACGGCGGTGATGGCGCTCTACACGACGAGTTCCCTCTACCACTCGGTACCGTGGAGAGAGCGATGGCACAAGCGCATGCAGCGCATGGATCACTCGATGATCTACGTGCTCATCGCCGGGACCTACACACCGGTCGCTGCGATCGTGCTCGACCCTCCGTGGAACTGGATCGTGCTCGGCATGGTATGGGGGATCACCATCGGCGGCGTCATCCAGAAGGGCCTGTTTCCGAAAGTACCCGGATGGGTCTCGGTGATGATGTCGACGATCCTCGGCTGGCTCGGCATCTTCTTCTTCTGGCCGATGATCCAACGTCTCGGATGGCTACCGGTCGGCATCGTGCTCACCGGGGGCGTGATGTACACGATCGGAATGGTGTTCCTCGTCACCAACCGTCCGCGCCTCTGGCCGCGGGTCTTCTCGTACCACGAGGTGTTCCACGTGCTGACCGTAACGGCGACATCGCTCCACTTCCTCGTGATCTGGCGCTACGTCGTCCCCCTTGCCGCCGCCTAGCCGGATTCCGCCACCTCGGCCTCGACCTCGATCTCGACCTTCCAGTCGGGCTCGAGGAGCGCGGCGACGACGACCATCGTTGCGGCCGGGGCGACACTGCCGAAGACGTCGCGATGCGCGCGTCCGATCTCATCGGAATCCTCTGGGTCCGTGATGAACATGCGGGTGCGCACGATGTCGGCGGCGGTGGCTCCGAGCTGCTCGAGTGCGGCGATGGAGATCTCTCCGCAGCGGAGCATCTGCGCGTAGGCCGTATCCGCCACCGGTTGGCCCTCGACCGGCACCGGAGCCGTGCCGGCGATCTCGATGCGGCGGCCGACCCGCACGCCGCGCGAGAAGCCGTATCGCTCCTCGTAGGGCGATCCAGATCGTGCGGTGGCGCGATCCATGAGATCCTTCCCGGCTCGGCGCCGACCGCTAGTAGCCCTCGGGCAGCGTCGGACCCGGCACACGGATCAGCAGAAGCCGCCCTTCCTCGTAGCCGCCGTTGTGGAAGCCGTACTCCTCGCCCGATGCGATGTGAACGGTGTCACCCGCGGTGGCGCGAAAGGTCTCACCTGCAACCCGAAACTCGATATCCCCGGTCACGACCACATACATCCGGTGGGTCTTCTCCGACACCCGCGGCGTGCGATCGGCACCGATCGGGACAATGATCTCTGCGACGGACCCGATCGAGAAAGCGTCGGGTGAGAGCTCCCGTACGACAAAGTCGCCGAACTCGAACGGCGCTGCTTCTGCATATCGCTTGCGTTCCATGTTGCGATGGTAGGCGATTCCACCCCTCGCTTCAGCCGCTCCACGGCGCCCCGTGCGTTTTCTGTCACACTCGGCCGATACGGTGTCCCCATGATCGACATGACCCCCATCCCCACCATGACCGACAACGAGTTGGAGGACTGGTTCGCCGAGGCCGGGCTCGGCGCCACCGTCGTCGACCGTTGCCCGGCGCCTCGATGTTCCGTTTGCGCCGACATCGGTTCGGATCGGCTTGCTCCGGCCGCCTGACGGCGGTGGTACCTCATTGCAGCGGGTGCAGTGATGTCTCGGTACCTACGACCGAACGACGATGCGAACTGATGCGTGAGCGCCGTTCGCTCGATCCATCCGCTGCACGAGCAGCGGCGTCTCTACGGCAGCAGGGAGCGGATCTCGGCGACCTGTTCGGCGACCGACCCGAACGACCCCCCACGCGGCGATCTTCGCGCTGCAACCGATCCGAGGGGATCGAGGAGACCGAGATCCTCGGCAGCGAAGAGCGGATGGGCCCCGGCCAACTCGTCCGCGGTCGCGCTATCGAGCTCG
>JAHEEL010000259.1 GCA_024640745.1 Actinomycetes bacterium | reverse complement strand
CGTCGAACAGACGAATGATCAACGGGTTCATGATGGTGAGCCCGATGAAGCCCCAGACCACCGACGGGATCGCCGCGAGCAGCTCGACGAGAACCTTGAGTATCTCGCGGGTGCGGCCCGTCGCAAACTCGCCGATGTAGATCGCGACGCCGATCGCGAACGGCACCGACACGACCATCGCGAGCCCCGTGACCGAGGCGGTGCCGAGGATCAGCGCAAGCGCCCCGTAGGTCGGGTTGTTCTCGGAAGTCGGTCGCCAGCGCGGTGAGGTGAAGAACTGGACCGGATCGAAGCTGCCGAACAGAAAGCCGACACCCTCGCGCGTGATGAACACGAAGATGCCGATGATGAAGACGATCGCCGAGACGCCCCCGACGAACATGAGCATCTGCACGAGCCGGTCCGTGTACCAGGCCAGATCGCGTCGATCGATCGCATCGGCCTCACGTACGGCATCCGGGGCGGGCACTTTAGGTCGCCTCCTCACCCCTGAGCAGTTCCATCAGCTCGCCGACGTTCGACGCGATGCTCTCCATCACCGGCTCCAGCTCGCCGCTCCCGTCCTGGGGGCGGCCCTTGCCGAGATCCCACTGGAGCAAGACGGTGTGGAACGGAATGTACGCGAGACGCTCGCGAGGATCGCCTTCGAGGCTGACGATCACGTCGAACTCCGCGATTTCCTCGTGCCCCACCGGGACGTTCCGCGGTGGGGACGCCGGCATCGAGAGGCCGCGTGCGTCGATGAACTCGCGGCAACAGGCCTGGTTCTCGTCGGCGGGGTTCCATCCGGCGCTTTCGTACCGGCCGCTTTCCGGGAAGGCCTTGCGGGCAAACGCTTCGGCGATGCGGCTCGCACAGTCGTTCCGTTCGTCGATGAACAGGATGCGATAGACCTTGGGCCGCTTCGTCTCGCCGGTGGCGGCAAACAGCGTCTCTTCGCAGATGTTCTTGGCCTGATCGCCGACGCGGCTCAACCGGTTGAAGATCACCAGCAACGCGAACAGGTCACGGGTCGAGCGCTTGCTCTCGTCTCCCTCACGCAGCAGGTCGGAGAAGACGCGATCGAACGTCGCGTCGAGTTGTCCCGTCAATCCGATCGTCGCGCGGGCCATGTCCGCGTTGCGTTCGTTGAACGCCTTGATCGCCTGCGCCAGCGTCCGGCGGTTCTGCTCGGCCAGCAGCTCGATGTCGCGGGCCACCGTCTTGGGCGGAATCTTCGACAGTTGGGCCGTCTCGCGACAAATCGCGACCGCGTAGTCCCCGACGCGTTCGATTGCGACGGCGAGCCGCAGAACGGCCGATACGTAGCGCAGGTGCCCGGCGCTCGGCAGGTGACGAGCGACGAAGGCGTAGCAGCGCTGGTCGATGGCGCGCACCTTGCGGTTGATCGGAAGGTCACCCAGCACCGTGCGATAGGCCAGCGGACGGTTCAAGGAGAGCGCCGCGGATACCGCGTTTTCCAGCGCCGTCTCCACGTCGGCCGAGACGTCGGCCACCATCGCGCGCAGCGCGGTCAGATCCGCCTCGAGCCGTTCCTCGTAATGCGTCATCGTCAATTACACGTGACCGGCCGGACCGGAGCGTAACCCTTTTCCTGAATGATGCACTGGCCGGCGTCGCTGAGAATCCAATCCATGTAGTCCTTGACCGCACCTTCCGGCTGACCGCTCGTGTACATCAGCAGCGGTCGCGCGATGGGGTAGCTGCCGTCGATCGCGGTGTCGGACGAGGGAGTCACGCACTCGCCGCTTTTCGGCGAGACCACGCAGGGCATCTTGACCTCGTGGGTCGCGTAGGCGAGACCGCTGTAGCCGATGGCGCAGGGCGTGTGCTGGACGAGGTCGACCACGTCCTTCGAGCCGTGCATGTCGCGCGATCCCAGTTCGTACTCGCGATTCTTGCCGAGAACCGTTTCCTTGAAATAGACATACGTTCCGGAGTTGTTCTGACGGCTGACGCGCACGATCTCGCCGCTGCTGCACCCCGGAATCGTGATGCCCATGTCGCTCCATTTCTTGGTCGTCGCGCCCTCGCCGTAGATGTCGGCGAGTTGCTCGAGGGTGAACTCGTTCACCGGGTTCGACGGGTGCACGAACACGGCCAGCGCGTCGAATCCCACCACGAACTCGATGGGCTCGTGGCCGTTGTCGCGGGCCATCTTGAGCTCGCTGTCCTTCATCTTGCGGCTGGCATTCGCGATGTCGACGGTTCCGTTGATCATCGACGAGATGCCGGTGCCGGACCCACCGCCCGTGACCGCAACGGCCACCGACGGGTTCACGTCTTTGTAATTTTCCGCCCAGGCCTGAGCAACGTTGACCAGGGTGTCCGAACCCTTGTTCTGGATGACCGTTCGGGAGCCAGAGCCCCCGCCTCCACAACCGATCGAAATTCCGATGGTGGCCAGAGCGGCGACGACCACGACCCACTGGAGCTTTCGTACGTTACGCATGACGCCTCATTCGTTGGTTAAGAAGGCAGCGCGCAGACCGATCCTCAGACTGCCCGAGC
>JAHEEL010000004.1 GCA_024640745.1 Actinomycetes bacterium | reverse complement strand
CTCGACAATGACGACGTTGCTAGGTCCGGGATCGCCTCCCAATCCCATGTACGGATTGTTGTTCCTGCTGATGAAGAAGTACGGGACACCTGCGCTTGGGAGCCGTTGGATGCCTTGGTAGTGCTTGTACACAGTGGGTGTCGGCGACGCACCGGGGAAGAACCCGAGCGCGTCCGGATGATCCTTGAGCGCACCAAACTGCGACGCAACCGACGGCACACACGATTTGTCAGCGCTCGCCGATGCGGCCACCTCCAACGCCCCGAAGCTGTCTGAGTCCTCCCAACCAATGGCAGGGTCCGCGAACGAACTCGCCGCGATGACAATCAACGCAACCAGCGCCAAGGCGGCCCGCCCAGGAACGCGGCTCATTCCCGCGCCAATCGACCGAGCGCGCCCGCCTTCGTTAGTGCATAGCTCGTCTTGATGACTTCATGTTCTGCCTATCCGTACCCGCCGTAGAGCATCCGGGGGTAGGTAGCGAAGCCGAACACCTCATTCATGTGGATCGCGACATACAACCCAACCGCGACAACGGCCACCACGGCGATGACGGCGATAACCCACACGGCGGTAACGGGAGTGTTGAACCCGCTGGGCCTACTGCGATCTACCTTCATGGCTCAACCCTGCACGGCACCGGTTGCAGAACGGCTGCAAGACTCGATGCGTCGAGTCGGGAAGATTGGTCTCATCGTCGAGTTCGAGTAGCCCGAGCGTAGAAGAACCCCTGCAAAGCGTTGCCCTACAGTGTTTCTGTGGTGGTCAGGGGCAGGGTCGAACTGCCGACCTCTGGTTTTTCAGACCAGCGCTCTACCAACTGAGCTACCTGACCGGGCAGACACGTCCGCCCGGGCGGTGACCCGGGCGTGTGCGTCTGGCGGGAGCGACGGGATTTGAACCCGCGACCTCCGGCTTGACAGGCCGGCGTGAACTCCAGACTTCACCACGCCCCCGTTCGTGCCCCCAGGGGAATTCGAATCCCCGTTGCCGCCTTGAAAGGGCGGAGTCCTAGGCCGCTGGACGATGGGGGCAGGGCCCCGAAAGCATAACGGCGTCGAATGGGCAGTGAGAGAGCGAGTATATCGGGCCCGATCCCTTGTTCGCTGGTCGCTCGGCAGGGCACTCCGACCCCTGTGTCAGGGCCATCCGGCCCTCCCCATCGATGGTCGCAATCCGTAGCCTGCGTATATCCGTTCGCGACCCGGAGGTAAACGTGGCCGACACCACCCTTGAGAACCTGCTGTCCGAGGAACGAGTCTTTCCGCCGTCCCCGGAGTTCGTAGCAGCGGCAAACGCGGGGCCCGAGATCTACGACGAGTCTGCCGACTGGGAAGCCTGGTGGATGAAGCAGGCGCTGGAGCGCATCACCTGGTTCGAGGAGCCGACCGTCGGGCTGAACGCCGAGAACGCCCCGTTCTACAAGTGGTTCGAAGATGGAAAGCTGAACCTCTCCTACAACTGCCTCGACCGCCATCTCGACACCATCGGCGACAAGGTCGCGTACCACTGGGTCGGCGAGCCCGGCGACACGCGCGACATCACCTACGCGGAGCTCCATGCGGAGGTCTCGAAGTTCGCCAATGCCCTCAAGTCGCTCGGCGTCGAGAAGGGCGATCGCGTTGCTGTGTACATGGGCATGATCCCCGAACTGCCGATCACGCTGCTGGCTTGCGCCCGGATCGGCGCTATCCATTCGGTGGTGTTCGGCGGCTTCTCATCCGATTCGCTGGCCGACCGGATCCAGGACGGCGAGGCGAAGGTCCTCGTGACGCAGGACGGTTCGTGGCGCAAGGGTGGGGTCTTCCCGCTCAAGGAGCACGCCGACGTCTCCGTCGCTGCCTGTCCGACGATCGAGAAGGTGGTGGTCGTCGAGCGGACGAAGAACGAGGTCAGCATGACCGATGGCCGCGACCTCTGGTGGCACGACCTGATGGCCGACCAGGCCGCCGACTGCGAACCCGAGGTGATGGACGCAGAGGACATCTTGTACATCCTCTACACGTCGGGAACCACCGGGAAGCCGAAAGGCATCGTCCATACACAGGGCGGTTACTTGGCCGGAGTCATGGCCACCCACGATCTCGTCTTCGACATCAAGGACGACGATATCTTCTGGTGCACCGCGGATATCGGATGGGTGACCGGTCACTCCTACATCGTCTACGGTCCGCTCGCCAACGGCGTCACCGGCGTCATGTACGAAGGTGCTCCCGACTCGCCGGGTTTCGACCGGCTCTGGCAGATCGTCGACGACTACAAGGTCACGATCTTCTACACAGCGCCGACGGCAATTCGCGCCTTCATGAAGTGGGGCGACGAATACCCGGCGATGCACGACCTGTCGTCGCTGCGTCTCCTCGGAACGGTTGGCGAGCCGATCAATCCCGAGGCCTGGATGTGGTACAACGAGCACATCGGCTACGGCGAGTGCCCGATCGTCGATACGTGGTGGCAGACCGAGACCGGTGCGATCATGATCACGCCGCTCCCCGGAGCCGTCGCTACGAAGCCTGGCTCGGCGACGTTCCCCTTCCCCGGCATCGGCGCGACCGCAGTCGATGAAGACGGCAACGACGTCGGCGTTCCGGGAGGCGGATTCCTCGCGATCACGCGGCCGTGGCCGTCGATGCTGCGGACCATCTGGGGAGACGATCAGCGCTACGTCGACACGTATTGGTCTCGGTTCGATGGCAAGTACTTCCCGGGTGATGGGGTCAAGCGGGACGATGAGGGCTACTTCTGGATGCTGGGCCGGGTCGACGACATCATGTTGATCGCCGGTCACAACATTTCGACCACCGAAGTCGAGTCGGCGCTGGTGTCGCACCCGGCGGTTGCCGAGGCTGCCGTGGTCGGTCGTGCCGATCCCGTGACCGGCCAGGCGATCGCAGCGTTCGTCACGGTGCGAGGCGGGGTCACCGGCGACGACGCGCTCCTCAAGGAGTTGCGCGACCACGTGGCGGAGACGATCGGACCGATCGCGAAGCCGAAGAGCATCGTCTTCACCGCGGACCTGCCGAAGACGCGGTCGGGGAAGATCATGCGCCGTCTGCTGAAGGACATCTCGGAACAGCGCCAGCTGGGTGATGTGACGACGCTCGCCAATGCCGACATCGTCGCGACGATCGCCGCCGAGTCGGCGGCGAGTGCGGACGACTGACCGTCCCGACGACCGAGAGTATCCACGCAGCCATCGGCTGCGTGGATACTCTCGTTTGGGGCGAGATGTTCGTCTCCCACGGGCATGGGTTTGCCTAGCCTGACAACATGACCACGGACGCGAAGGCGCCTCGGCGCGAGTATGTCGACGGTGCGACCGCGATCACGCGGGGTGCCATCGATGCTGGCTGTACCTTCTTCGCCGGGTACCCCATCACGCCCGCCTCCGGCATCCTGATGGCGATGATGCGCGAGCTTCCGAAGGTGGGCGGTATCGCCATGCAGGGCGAGGACGAGATCGCGTCGATAGGCATGTGCCTCGGCGCCGCGATGGCGGGAGCGAAAGCGATGACCGCAACCTCCGGCCCCGGCATCAGCCTGTACTCGGAGAACATCGGACTGGCCGTCATGGGCGAGGTTCCGATCGTCGTCGTCGACGTGCAGCGCCTGGGACCGGCAACCGGCGGAGCCACGACCGTGGCGCAGGGAGACGTGCAGTTCGTGCGGTGGGGCACGGCCGGCGGATACCCGGTGATCGTGCTCGCCCCGTCGAGCGTCCCCGAGTCCTACGGGCTCACTGCGAAGGCCTTCGAGTTGGCAGAGCGCTTCCGCTGTCCGGTGTTCCTCCTGACCGACAAGGAGATTGCAATGACGCTGTCCGCCGTCGACGTGGACGAATACCCAACGGTCGGCGTCGTGGACCGGGTCGAGAAGAACGGCGGTCTGCCGTATTCGTGGAAGCCTGCCGGGGCCGTTGAGCCGATGCGGCGCTACGGGGACGGCGATCCGTTTCGACTCACCGGGTCCACCCACGACGAGGGCGCCTACATCACCAAGGACTCCGGGAAGGTCGCCGCGCTCAACCAGCATCTGATCGCCAAGATCGAGGAACACCGCGACGAGATCGAGATGGTCGACGCCGATCTCGAGCCGGGAGCCGACACGCTCCTCGTGTCCTACGGGGTCACGGCCGGCGCCGCGCGTGCCGCTGTCGCGCGGCTTCGTGAAGAAGGCGTCATGGTGTCGAGTCTGGTGGTGCAGAGCCTCTGGCCAATCCCAGAGACCTCACTCACGGCGGCGCTCGAGGGTATCGAGCGCATCGTCGTGCCCGAACTCAACATGGGGCTCTACCGCAGAGAGATGGAGCGGGTGGCGGGGAATCGAGCCGTGCTCGGCGTGAACCGCATCGACGGCACAATGATCACCGTGGCCGAGATCGTGGGGGCGGTGCTGTGAGCACGATCACGGTCACGCCGATCGCCACGTACAGAACCGACGACCCGTACCCCTTCTGTCCGGGCTGCGGCCACGGACCGATTCTCGATCGCTTGAACGACGCGATGATCAAGCTCGATCTCGACCCGGCGAGGATCGTGATCGTGTCGGACATCGGGTGTTCGGGCCTCTCCGACCAGTACTTCGCCACATCGGCCTTCCACGGCCTCCACGGGCGCTCGATCACCTATGCGACCGGGATCAAGCTCGCCAACCCCGACCTCGAGGTCGTGGTGATCATGGGCGACGGTGGGACCGGAATCGGCGGCGCCCACCTCCTGTCCGCGGCCCGCCGGAACATCGGCATCACGGTGATCGTGATGAACAACCTGAACTTCGGCATGACCGGCGGACAGCATTCGACCACAACGCCAGAAGGCGGTGTGACCTCGACAACACCCCACGGCAATCTCGAGCACCCGCTCGACATCTGCGCAACGGTCGGCGTCAACGGTGCCGCCTATGTGTACCGCGGATCATCGTTCGATCAAGATCTCGCGGACCGGTTTGTCGCCGCGATGACCACGCCCGGTTTCGCGCTGCTCGACATCTGGGATCTCTGTACCGCCTACTACGTGCGATCCAACAAGTTCACGCGGGCCGGCATGGAGCAGTCGATGCGATCGTGGGGCATGGAGCCGGGGTTGCTCTACGAACGCACCGTCGCGGAGTACGCGGTCGGGTATCGACAGGCGCACGCCTCCATCGCCGGGATGCCGGTGGCCGGACCACGACCGGTTGCGGTCGACCACGAGCATGGGCTCGACCGGCCGATGTCCTTCGTCGTGGCCGGCTCGGCGGGGGGGAAGGTGCGCTCGGCTGCGCGGCTCGTCGCGATGGGGGGACTCCGGTCCGGACTGTGGGCTGCACAGCGCGACGACTACCCGGTCACCGTGAAGGCCGGCCATTCTGTGACCGAGCTCTGGCTCGCGCCGGACGAGATGCCGCTCACCGCCGTGGCGAAGCCGGACGTGCTCGCCGTCATCTCGGATGACGGCTATGCCAAAGCCGGCCCGTACCTCGCGGCAATGGCGGCGGACGACCTCGTATTGACGACGCCCGAGTTTGCGGACGTTTCGACCGAGGCGCGTGTCGTCGTCCTCGACCCGAAGGCCGCCCCGAAACGAATCCCAAAGACCTCCCTCGGCCTGGTATTCCTGGCCGCTGCGGTGTCGCTGACGGGCCCGTATCCGCTTGACGCCCTCCGGCAAGCGGCAGGATCCGGGTCATTTGCCGAAGTGAATCTCGAAGCCGTCGAGACCGGTGCCACCATTCTTGACCAGTGATCGGAAGCGCCCTCCGGCAACTGCGTCATGAGGTGTGCGGCTCACAGCTCCTTGCGCATGAACGGGCGGGTCTCGGTACGCCGCGCAACCTCGTCGAAGCCGGTGGCTTCGAACATCGACGGGAATCCCATCCAGGCCCAGAAGTCTGGAATCCGATCCTCGCGAGGCTCGACGGGGTAGCCCTCGATGAGCGTCGCACCCTGGTCGGCGGCGTATTCGCACGCGGCTGCCAGGAGCGCGCTCGCCACGCCGTTGCCGCGGCGCTGCTTCAGGACGACGAAGCACGTGACAGCCCAGGTCGGGCGGTCGTCGAGCGGCTTGGCGACTCGCGAGCGGGACAAGCGCCCGTATGTCTCGCGCGGCTGCACGGCGACCCAGCCCACGGGCTCTCCATCCCGGTAGCCGATCAGCCCCGGCACTTCACCGGATTCGACCAGCGATCGCATTGCGACACGGTTCGGCTCCCCCTTGGACGCTGCGAACTCACGAGACGTTTGACGGTTGTACATGCACCAGCAGCCGGCGTCGCCGCCGCGCGGCCCCATGACCGCGAGGAAGTCGTCCCAGGTTTCGAGGGTCAATGGTCGTGCGTCGAATCCCATTGCCGAAGTGTACGACCGTGGCTTTGACCCGTAGTGTGGTTCCACCGGATGGAGGCGCGAGCTAGGAGTGGGACGGAATCATGCCGACGATCTTGCCGGCTTCGTCGATCACGGGGATCGATCCACCGGCGAAGTACTCGCGGACTTCTTTGATCGCGTCGACCGGCTCAACCGCACCCACGGCTACCGGGGGATGCATGACGTCGCGCATCTGGAGATCGCCGTCGAGCTCGTGGAGCTCGTCTGACCGAACAACGCCGATGAGCACGCCGTCCTCGGCGACGGCCACCACCGGATCGTGAATGATCTCGCGCGCCGCCGAAACCGATAGATGCGGTCCGGCAACGGATCCTGAGCCGGGCTCGACCAACTGGTAGCAACGCGATTCGGCGGTGCGCACGACGAGTACACCGGCGGGCGCGCGGACGCTGAGTCGATGGCCCGGACCGAAGATCTGGCGTTGAAACCACGAGCCGCCCGGAGCGCCGACCACCAGCAACGTCGCATCGTCGAGGTTCTCGATGAGGTGCACGGCGCTGTCCCCGCGGAATGCATGCGTGTCTACCGAAGGGAACGGTGCAACCAGCGCCTCGAGGTGCTGCAGCGTGCTCTCCAGGGCCTCGCTCTCTCGGTAGACCGACGCGGCAGTAATCGGGATGCCCATCGTGATGCCGAGCCGCGCGGCTACCGCCACGGCGAACGGCGAATGAGGACCGCCACCAACGGCAGCCGTGATTCGCTCGACGCTGCTGACATCCACGGATTGCGGAACGATGACCGGCACGAGGTCGAAACTCGAGAGCTTGCGTGACACGACCGTGTCGATGCGCTCGCGAATGCACATCGCACGGAGGTCTCCATCGATGCGGGTTGCTGTGCCGCCGGCCAGTAGGTTCGCCACCTCGGAGCAGCCGTCGCCGCGCGTCCAGGCGACACGTTGCAGCGCTCCGCGCTCCGGGTAGACCTCGTTGGATCCGTCTTCCATGGGACTCCGCGCTCCCTATACCGCCACCGGTGTCTCGAACCCTGGGGGCTTCACGGCGAGGACCGGAACATCGATCGAACCAAGGACTCGCTCTGCCGTGTTTCCGACAAACACACCCTTGAGGCCTGCCCGGGCAAGCGTCCCCATGACGACCACACCCGGGCGCAACGTCTCGAGCACCTCCGGTACAACGGTACCCGCGTCGCCCTTGACCAGGTGCGTCTCAATCGGTGCGCTCGTGTCGGGTGCGAACGCAAGCAGCTCGTCGAGTTGGCGTGCCGCGGTCCGGTACGCGTCCTCGACCATCGCATCGACCTCATCGGCCGGCGGTCGGTGGCGCCCGCGGCGCAGCAGCGACTCTCCGACGAGGCGCCATGCGTGGATGACATGGAGCGTGCCGCCCCGCCGACCGGCGAGCGAGGCGCTGAGCTCGATCAGCATCACGGTGAGCGAGTCGCGGTCGGGATCATCGTCGAACGGACCGAGGGCTACCGCGACATCCGCACTGAGGTTGTCGTCGCCGGAGTCGACCCACACGGGAACCGGGCACTTCCGCAACAGGTGCATGGTCATCGACGCTCCCGTCAGGCCGATCCGCGGCCCGGCCGGTTCCGCCGCGATGATCACGAGATCGTGACCCCGGTCCACGACGCGATGGATGGCCTCGACGAAGCCGATTCCGTGTGCCACGTCCACGCCGATCTCAACACCGTCCACCGCGTCGGCGAAGGCCGAGAGCTCCTCTCGTCGGGTCTGTTCCAGGTAGCGCTGGAAGTCGATCTCCTCCCCGTCGTCCAGCTTCAGGCGGCGGGGCACTCTCGGCGTTTCCACGATGCCGAGCAGCGTCAATCGGGCGTCGTTCATGCGAGCGAGCGCGCCGGCGCGCTCGAGGAGCGTGGCGAGGCCCCCGTCGTCGGTGGCGACGACGAGGATGTTCTTGAACCGGTTCACGCCGACCCTCCAACTTCGACGTCATTTGGCGGATGTGTCGTCAGCATCTCAGGGCCCGGGAGGCTTCCGAGTGCCCGAGCGACGCCGTCCTCGTAGTGGACCTCGTAGCGGTTCCGGCGTCCCACGCGCACATGGGACACGAGGCCGGCGCTTTCGAGATCTGCCACGATGCGGTGAGCGGCTCGCTCGCTGATGCTGCAGCGGGCCGCGATCTCCCGCATGCGAATTGTCGGATCGTCGGTGATGCACCTGAGGACGCGCCCGTGATTGCTGAGCAGAGCCCAGCCTCGTCGGCTTGGCCGGTCGGTCATATACGCCTCCTATTACACGTTTGCAAAAGCATGAATATGTTGGCACCAATATATATCATGTATTACGATTCATGCAATAGAAATCGTGAAATGGAGGGAGGTCGAATGTGTACCCGGAAATCGTGATCGTGCCGATAGCTCTCGCAGCCGCCATCGCGGGACGGTGGCGCGCGGTGAAGCTCGGCTATCCGTCGGTCTCCGCACGGTGGTCCATATCGCGCTCCGGCGCCGTAGATCGGGTGGGTACCGGGGAGTAGCCGTCGCGGTCTCCCGGGCCGCCGCACACCTTCATCATGCCATTCACCATTTCGCTCGCCGCCTACTTCGTCGCCGCCGCGATCATTGCAGTCGGAGCCGGCCGTCTTCGTCGCGCGGCCGTTCCTCTCGCGGTGCTTCCTTTCATCGGCCAGCTCGTGCTTGTGGCCGCTCTGTCGATCTCCACGAGCGCTCCGGCGTCCGAGTCCATCGATTGGATCCCGGCCCTCGGCGTAGCGATCGGTCTGCGCCTCGATGCCCTCACCTTCATACTGACCGCCGTCGTTGCCGGGATCGGGCTACTCATCGTCGTCTACAGCTACCGGTACTTCTCGGATTCGGCTCGCCGGGCTCGTTTTCTGTGGATGATGTTGGTGTTCAGCGGCGGCATGGCCGGCATTGTCGCGTCCGACGAGCTGTTCGGACTCTTCGTGTTCTGGGAGATCACCACGGTCGCCTCGTATTTGCTGATCGGATTCGACGATGAGGAGGCAGAGGCGCGCGCTGCCGCTCTTCAAGCTCTGTTGGTGACGACGGCGGGAGGCCTCGCGATGCTTGCGGGATTCGTGCTGCTCGCGATGGAGGGCGGGACGACATCGATCTCCGCGCTCGTCGCCTCGCCGCCGTCGGGAACGATCATGACGGTTGCACTCGGGCTCGTGTTCGTCGGCGCGTTCACCAAGTCCGCACAGTTTCCGTTCCAGTTCTGGTTGCCGGGTGCGATGGCGGCGCCAACGCCGGTTTCGGCCTACCTGCACTCCGCCACCATGGTGAAGGCGGGCGTCGTCCTTCTGCTCTTCCTCGCCCCCGGGTTTGCGTCCACCGGGCTCTGGCTCTGGGCTGTGACATCCACGGGACTCGTGACCATGGTGGTCGGCGCCGTCATTGCGATCCGCCAGACCGATCTGAAGCTGCTCCTCGCGTACGGGACGGTCAGCCAGCTTGGGTTCATGGTCGCGCTCATCGGACTCGGATACACGGCGGCGGCTCTCGCCGTTCTGGTTGCCCACGCCTTGTTCAAGGCTGCCCTGTTCCTCATCGTGGGGGTGGTCGACAAGGGATCGGGAACGCGCGATGTGCGGGAGCTCACCGGCGTAGCAGCGCGATATCCCGCAACGGCGATAGCCGGTGCAATTGCTGCCGCGTCGATGGCCGGCATCCCTCCGCTCCTGGGATTCGTGACCAAGGAGGCGGCGTTCGACATCCTGATTTCCGATCGTCGGTGGGTCGTGCTCGCGACGATCGCCACAGCGTCGGTGTTCACGGTTGCGTACGCGTTGCGCTGGTGGTTTGGTGCGTTCGGCACGAAGTCCGGCATCGCACCGCTGCCGTTTCGACCGGTGGCGACCTTGATGGTCGTTCCACCGGTTGTGCTCGCCGCTCTCACGCTCCTGTTCGGAGTGTTTCCCGCTCCTATCGCGGAGGGGATCGCGGAGGCGGCAGGCCAGACGGTGAAACTCGTCGCATGGCCGGGATTCAAGCCGGCGCTCGCCCTCTCGGCCGTGGTCACGATCGCCGGGGTGAGCCTCTACCTAGCGCTCGGATCCTTCGGCTTCCGTCGCCTGCCGACGGCTCGTTCGCTCCACGTCCCGACCGGTTCGACGGTCTACCAAGGCGCGCTCAGGCTGCTCACGACCACCGCCGACGTCGTCACCGGCGTGGTGCAGAACGGTTCGCTCCCGGTGTACCTGGCGGTGATCCTCACCTCGGTGTTGTTCCTCCCTGCGGCCACCTGGGCGTTCGATTGGGATGCGACGATCGCTCTCCCGGCATGGAACGCGCCGGTCGAGGTGGTCCTGGCGGGGATCGTCGTTGCTGCGGCCTTCGCCGCCACCCGCGTCCAGCGTCGGATGGCGGCGGTCCTGCTGCTCGGCGTCGCCGGCTACGCCGTTGCCGGTGTGTACGTGGTGTATTCCGCTCCCGATCTCGCCCTGACGCAGCTGCTGATCGAGACACTCACGGTTGCCCTCTTCGCGCTCGTCCTCGTCAAGCTCCCGCGTCGGTTCGGCCGCAGCCCGCGCTCGCTCTCGCTCTCGTCGCGGGTCCTGGTCTCGGTATTCGTCGGTGGGTTCGTCACCATGGCGGCGCTCATCACGTCGTCCGTGACCCCCGACCGTTCGCTCATCGACGCCTACGTCTCGAACGCCCCCGATGCCGGCGGTACGAACGTCGTCAACATCATCCTGACCAACTTCCGTGCACTCGACACGCTCGGGGAAATCACCGTCCTCGCCGCCGCCGCCGTTGGAATCACGGGACTCGTCACCGCGGCCAGGCGCCGAACGAAGGAGGAGGTGGCATGAACATTCGTCGCTCGCCGCTGCTGACCGCGGGGACTCGCACCATGGTCCCGACCCTCGTGCTGTTCTCCGTGTACTTGCTGATCGTCGGCCACGACGTGCCGGGCGGTGGATTCGCCGGTGGGCTCATCGCGTCGAGTGCGCTGCTGCTCGTGTTCCTCACGTTCGGATCCCGCGGACTCGAACGCGCGCTTCCGGTCGACCCGGAGGCGCTCACCGGGCTCGGTCTGGCGTTGGCGATCCTCGCCGGACTCGTCGGCCTCGTCTTCGAAGGTACGTTCCTCACGTATACCTACGCCTCCGTGACGGTGCCGATCATCGGCGATATCAAGGTGTCGTCGCTCCTGCTGTTCGATCTCGGCGTCTACACGCTCGTGATCGGACTCGTCGCGACGGCGGTGCTCCGGCTGGGAACGGAGACGTCGTGACCTGGACCATTGCGATCATGGCCGGTGTGCTCTTCGGGACCGGCACCTACCTGGTGCTGCAGAAGCTGCTCAGCCGCATCATCGTGGGGCTCGGGCTGATCGCCCACGGCGCCAACTTGATCTTGCTCGGATCGGGCGGCGAGCCTGCCGAACCCCCGATCATCGAAGCCGGAACGGTCGGGACCTATTCGGATCCGCTCGAGCAGGCGCTGGTGCTCACGGCGATCGTGATCACCTTCGGAATCACGGCCCTACTCCTCGCACTTGCCTTCCGCTCGTGGACGGAGCAGGGATCGGACGGTGTCGAAGACGACACGGAGGACCGGCGCATCGCACGCGCCGTGCTGCGCCGATGAGCACGATGGCGACCCTTCCGATCGTGATCCCGCTCGCTGCAGCGGCTATGACGCTGATCGTTCAGCGCAGTCTCAAGGCGGAGCGTGTGATCGGTATTGCGGCGTCGATCGCCTCGGTGGCGGTCGCGATCTGGTTGCTGGTGACGGTCGATCAGGACGGAGCGATCGTCGTGGCGATTGGAGGCTGGGCTGCGCCTGTCGGCATCTCGCTGGTCGCCGATCGTCTCGCCGTGCTGCTGCTCGCAACGTCGGCGGTCGCGCTGCTCGCCGTGTTGATCTACGCCGTGAGTCAGAAGTCGACCGACGAGGAGTTGCGAGGCTTCCACGCCGTGTACCAGATGCTTGCGGCCGGCGTGGCATTGGCGCTGCTGACCGGAGACTTGTTCACGCTCTTCGTTGCCTTCGAGATCATGTTGACCGCAAGCTACGTCTTGCTCACCCATCGCGCCGGCGGCACCGAAACGCGCGCAGCTCTCACCTACGTCGTGATTGGACTCGTAGCCTCAGCGCTCCTCCTGACTGCGATCGGGCTCATCTACGCGGTGACCGGGACGGTCAACCTCGCGGACCTCACGGTGAAGCTCGACGCCGTGCCCGGCGGCCTTCGTGCCGGGCTGGGATGGCTGCTCTTCATGGTGTTCGGCATCAAGGCGGCCATCTTTCCGCTGTTCTTCTGGCTGCCGGATTCGTACCCGCTCGCACCGACGCCGGTGACCGCGTTGTTCGCCGGATTGCTCACGAAGATCGGCGTCTACGCCATCATCCGAACGCAGACGCTGCTATTCCCGAGCGACGGTCCCGTGACCCTCATGCTTGTGATCGCCGGCCTCACCATGATTGTTGGGGT
Source organism: Actinomycetes bacterium (assembly GCA_024640745.1). GTDB lineage: Bacteria > Actinomycetota > Acidimicrobiia > Spongiisociales > UBA5794 > JAHEEL01. The sequence continues at coordinate 18,564 of JAHEEL010000004.1, read as the reverse complement.
GCTTGGAGCGATCGCCCAGAAGGACATCAAGCGAATCCTCTCGTTCCACATCGTGAGCCAGATCGGCTACATGATCATGGGGCTTGGGTTCTTCACCGTGGCCGGTGTGGCAGCCGCCATCGTCTTCGTCGTGCACCAGATCATCGTCAAGGCCTCACTGTTCCTCGTCGGAGGGCTGGTCGAATCGTCAGAGGGAACGGGAGCGATCGACGCCGTGAACGGCGTTGCCAGGCGCTCGCCTTGGATCGCAGCGCTGTTCCTCCCATCGGCTCTGAGCTTGGCCGGCTTTCCGCCGTTCTCCGGCTTCGTTGGGAAGCTTGCGCTGGTCGAAGCGGGGTTCGGGGTCGGGAGCTGGGCCGTCGTCGGTGTGTCTCTCCTGGCGAGCGTGCTCACGGTCTTTTCGATGACCAAGATCTGGGGAGGCGTGTTCTGGGGCAAGCCGAAGGACGGCAGTCCGTTTCCGGTCGCGCGCGGGATGGCGGTGGCGACCGCTTCGTTGGTTGCCGTCGGGTTGATCATTGCCGTCGGTGCCCAGCCGCTGGTCGAATACGCCGAGCGTGCCGCGGTCGACCTGATGGCCGAGGGCACCTACCGAGGTCTGGTGATGGGAGTGCAAGGATGATCTTCGCGACCACGATTGCCGGTGTTCTGCTTGCGCTCGCCGCTGTTGGAGCCATTGCCCGTGTCGTGCTCGGCCCGTCGGTGGCCGACCGCATGGTCGCTCTCGACTCGTTGCTCTTCATCGGCGTCGGGGGGCTCGGCGTCTACATCGTCGCAACGGGTGACACCGCCTACGTTGCTGTGCTGGTCGTGGCGGTCCTGATCGCGTTCATCAGCACCGTCGTCGTTGCCCGGTACATCGAAGCGGAGACCAACCGATGATGATCGACGTGATCGCGGGCGTGTCGATGGTGGCCGGGGCGGCATTGATTGCGCTCGGTTCGCTCGGCCTCGTTCGCTTCCCAGACGTCTTCACGCGGATGCACGCGGCGACGAAGGCTGCCACGGTCGGTGTCATCGGCACGACGATCGCCGCAAGCGTCGAGGCAAGCTCGCTCGGCGGCGCGCTTGCGCTGCTGCTCGTGGTTGTCCTGCTGTTCTTGTCCGGCCCGCTCGGCATGAGCCTTCTGGCGCGAGCGGCCTACCACGACCCCGAGACGCCACGATCGGCGCAGACCCTCGATCTCGAGGCCGAGCTCCCGGTCGACGAAACGACGGCGACGACGCGGTCCGCCGGCACGAGTCGCTTCCTGGTGGTGTGGCTGTTCCTCGTCTGGATCGCAGCATTCGGCTCGATCGCTCCAAATGTGGTTATCGGTGGCGCGATCGCGGCTATCGCCGTCACCACGGCGACGCGGTGGCTCTCGCTCCGGTGGCCGCGCCTGTTCGTTCATCCGATTGCCGCTGTGCGATTCGCGGTCTACTTCACCGGGCAGATGTTCGTGTCGACGTGGGGCGTCATCGCGGCGTTGTGGGTGCCGCGCGATCAGATCCAGCCCGCGATCGTCGCGGTGCGGGTGCTCGTGCAGACGCGCAACGAGGTGGCACTCCTCATGAACTCGATCTCGTTCATGCCCGGGACGGTTGCGCTCGAGCTCCACGACGACGAGCTTTTCATCCATGTGCTGACCACCGATGATCCCGCCGACGTGGTCGCAGAGATCGGGAGACTGGAGTCGAGGATCATGGCTGCCTTCGGTCCGAACGGACAAACGGTTCACGATTCCGGGACCACGTAATGGGAAGCACGTTTCGAGAGCCGTATGATGAGGACCATGTCTGAGACGCGCGGATGGACGTTCCTCACGAACCACGCCCACGTCCTGGTCTGCATTGCCGAGGATCCCGACGTGCTCCTGCGCGAGGTTGCCCGACGCGTCGATATCACCGAGCGGGCGACGCAGCGTATCGTTTCCGAACTCGAAGCCGCCGGCTACCTGTCGCATGAACGGATCGGTCGTCGGAACCGCTATCAGGTGAATTCCACGCTTCCGCTCCGCCACCCGCTCGAAGAGCACCTCGAGATCGGAACGCTGCTGAACGTGCTCACCGAGCGAGACTGACCGACGCCCTGCCGTTCTTTCCGAGGGGGGAGCGGTCGTGCACGACATACACGAATCTGCAGACGTCAGCAGATGCGAGGAAGCTGCTCGCCGACTTGCATGTCGACGACCCGTGTTGCGCCGAGAGGCGTCCGCGCGGCGACCATGCGCCGGTGCGTGTCGGTGACCTCGCCGACCACGGTGGCGTTGGCGCCCTCCGGATGGGCGCGCATTGCGTCGAGCACCCGATCGACATCGGATGCTCGAACGAAGGCGACGACCTTGCCCTCGTTGGCCACGTACATGGGATCCATGCCGAGCATCTCGCACGCGGCTGCAACGGTCCGGTCGACCGGGATCGAGCGTTCGTCGAGGAGGACGCCCACGTCTGCTGCGTTGGCGATCTCGTTGAGCGAGGCCGCGAGACCGCCCCTCGTCGGATCGCGCAACACGTGCACGTCGGCTCCCGTGTCGAGGACGTCGGCGATCATGTGGTTGAGCGCAGCCGTGTCGGAGACGATCGACGCTTCGAACTCGAGGCCTTCGCGCACGGACATGATGGCCATGCCGTGATCTCCGACGGTGCCGGAGACGATCACTGCGTCGCCGGGCTCGGCGCGCTGCGGGCGGATGTCGGCGCCCTCGCGCAGGGTCCCGATTCCGGTCGTGTTCACGTAGACACCGTCGCCGTGCCCGCGATCGACGACCTTGGTGTCTCCGGTGACCACCGTCACCCCCGCATGTGCCGCCGCGGCTGCGATCGACTCGACGATCACGCCGAGCTCGGCCATGGGCAGTCCTTCTTCCAGGATCAGCCCGACGCTGAGGAAGCGAGGCACTGCGCCGCGCATCGCGACGTCGTTGACCGTGCCGTTCACCGCCAGCTCTCCGATGTTCCCGCCGGGGAAGAAGCGAGGACGGACGACGAACGTGTCCGTCGAGAACGAGAGCAGACCGCCGGCGTCGATCACGGCGGCGTCTGCAAGTTCCGAGAGCTCACCGTCGCCGAATGCCGGGACGAAGAGATGCTCGATCAGCTCGGCGGACAGCTGCCCGCCTCCGCCGTGCCCCATCACGATCGTTGGATGGTCCCGAAGCGGCATGGGGCACGACCAGTTCTCGATTGTCACGGCGATGCCTCCAGCTCCCTGAATCGGCCGTACAGGTAGTAGGCCGCGCAGGCCCCCTCGGCAGAGACCATTGTGGCCCCGAGCGGTGTTCTGGGCGTGCACTCCTTGCCGAAGGCCGGGCATTCATCCGGTTTGAGCGTGCCGCGCAGCACCTCGCCGGCGTGACACAGGGGCGACTCGACGGTGGCGATGTCGGTGACGGTGAAGCGCTCAGCGGCGTCGAGCGACCGATAGTCGTCGGCGAGGGCCCAGCCCGATTGCGGGATCATCCCGATGCCGCGCCAGTTACGGTCGATGGTGGTGAACACATCGGCCACCATGGCCTGCGCCGGTAGGTTCCCTTTGCGGTTGACCGCCCGTTGGTAGGCGTTCTCGACCTCGGCCCGGCCCTCCTCGAGTTGGACCACGGCCATCTTGATGCCTTGGAGCAAGTCGAGTGGTTCGAAACCGGTCACGACGATCGGCGTTCCGTACTCGGCGGCGATCGGGTCGTACTCCTCGTAGCCCATCACCGAGCAGACGTGCCCGGCAGCAAGGAAGGCCTCGACGCGATTCGTCGGAGCATCGAGGATGGCGCGCATCGCCGGTGGGACTAGCACATGCGAGACGAGCATGGAGAAGTTCGTGAGGCCTTCCCGCTTCGCTTGGTAGACCGCCATGGCGTTGGCCGGTGCGGTGGTCTCGAATCCGATGCCGAAGAAGACGGTTTCGTGGTCGGGGTTGTCGCGGGCGATCTGCACGGCGTCGAGCGGGGAGTACACGACGCGAACGTCGCCGCCCGCGCTCTTGACCGAGAACAGGTCTCGACCGGAGCCGGGGACGCGCAGCATGTCGCCGAACGAGCAGAAGATGACGCCGTCTCGCGAGGCGATCGCGAGCGCCTTGTCGATGGTCTCGAGGGGCGTGACGCAGACCGGGCACCCGGGTCCGTGCACCATCTCGATCTCGTCGGGGAGCAGCCGGTCAATGCCGTTTCGGATGATCGAATGGGTCTGCCCGCCGCAGACCTCCATGAGCACATGGCGCTTGGTCGCGAGGCGTGAGATGTCGTCGATGAGCCGCAGCGCCAGTTCCGGGTCGCGAAACTCGTCGAGGTACTTCATGCCTCGCCTCTGGCCGCAGCCTCCTCGGCTGCCAGCGCCGCGTCCGGATCGAGCTCCACCTCGACCGCTTCGATCTCCTGGAGGTGGGCCAATGTCTCGAGCGCCGCCTCCTCGTCCAGTTGCGTGATGGCGAAGCCGACGTGGACGATCGTGTAGTCACCAACGGTGATATCCGGCACGTAGGCGAGGTTCACCTCTTTCACGATGCCGTCGAAGTCGACTCTCCCGGTTCGGGTGACTCCCTCACCGGTGATGTCGATGACCTTCCCCGGGATGCCGAGGCACATGGCACATCACCTCCTCGTCGCGGCGATCACGGCCTGGCCGAGCGCCAAGCCCCCGTCGTTCGGCGGCACGAGCCGATGGGTGAGAACGGCGAAGCCCCTCTCGCCCAAAGCGTTGGCAGCTGCATGCGTCAATGTCACGTTCTGAAACACCCCTCCGCTCAGCCCAACGGTAGTGATGCCGGTTCGGGTGCGAATACGTTCGGCGACCTCGACGATCATCGAGGCAACGGCAGTGTGGAATCGAGCGGCGATCACGCCCGGTTCCACCGCGCCGCGAAGGTCGTCGACGATGGCGGCCAGTACCGGTTGCGGGTCCATGATCAGCGGGCCGTTCTGGTCCTGCAGGTCGAACTCGTAGGAGCACCCCTCGGTGAGGTCGACCAGCGCCTCCAACTCGATCGCCGCCTGGGCCTCATAGGTGGCGATCTGACGCACACCGGTGAGCGCCGAGACGGCGTCGAAGAGCCGGCCCATGCTCGTGGTGGGAACGGTGTTGATGAGCCGCTCGAGCTGTGTGGTGAGCAGCGCGCGTTCGCCCGGTACCAGGCTCATCACGGGCGGTAGATCATCGCTCCATGGAATGCCGGCGGCGTCGAGATGCGAGAGGGCCATCTTCCCCGGATGCCGCACGGCGGAATCGCCACCGGGGAGTAGGGCCGACCGCAAATGACCGACCCGCTCGAAGCCGTCGTAGTCGGCGAGGAGGACCTCGCCACCCCACACCGTGCCATCGGTGCCGTAGCCGGTGCCGTCGAAGGCGAAGCCGATCACACGGTCCCGAAACCCGTGCTCGGCCATCACCGACGCGACGTGGGCGTGATGATGCTGGACCTTGACGACGGGAAGGGGGCTTCGTTCGGCCCATCTCGTGGAGAGATACCCCGGGTGCAGGTCGGCGGCGATCACTTCGGGCTCGATGCGGAAGAGGCTGATGAAGTGATCGACCGCGCGGGTGAACGCATCGAGCGTCTCCAGGTTCTCCATGTCTCCGATGTGCTGACTCATGAACCCGTCCCGGCCGGCGGCCAGGCAGAACGTTGCCTTGAGCTCTCCACCGGTCGCAAGGAGCGGCGCAGCGTCGAATGGAAGCGGCACCGGGAACGGTGCGTACCCCCGGGAACGGCGGATCGGGTACTCCGCGCCGTCGAGCATGCGAACCACGGAGTCGTCGCACGGAACGTGGATGTCCCGGTTGTGGAGAACGAATGCGTCGGCGAGTCCGGCGAGACGGTCGAGGGCTTCTGCGTTGTCGATGGCGATCGGCTCTTCAGAGAGATTGCCCGACGTCATCACCCAGCAGTCTCCCGGTTCGACAAGGAGATGGTGGAGCGGCGTATACGGGAGCATGATGCCGAGGTGTCCGTTCCCCGGCGCGACAAGATCGGAGACGACGGTGTCCGGTCGCCGGCGGAGCAGGACGATTGGGCGCTCACGCGACGTGAGCAGGCGGGCCTCATCGGAGTCGACACGGGCAATCGCTGCGGCCGTCGCCGGATCGGCAACCATCACCGCAAACGGTTTGTCGATGCGTCCCTTCCGCTCGCGGAGCAACCCGATGGCCCGATCGGACGTTGCGTCGCATGCCAGGTGGTAGCCGCCAAGCCCCTTGACGGCGACGATCTCGCCCGCAGCGATCCGTCGGCGCGCGTCCCTGATGGGGTCCTCCGCGTGCGGAACCGATGAGATCGCCGGCCCGCACTCCGGGCAGGCATTCGGCTGCGCATGGAATCGCCGGTCGGCCGGATCGTGGTATTCAGCCAAACAACCGCGGCACATTCCGAACGGGGCCATGGTCGTGTTCGGGCGGTCGTACGGCGTTTGTTCGGTGATCGTGAAGCGGGGCCCGCAATTGGTGCAATTGATGAACGCATAGCCGTAGCGGCGGTCGGCCGGATCCCGCAGTTCGGCGAGGCAGTCGTCGCACGTTCGAAGATCGGGTGACACGAGGGCAGTGCCGGTTGCCGCGTGATGGCTCGCGACGATCCGAAACGATGTGGCACCGTGCGGCGGGACCTCCGCTACGTCGATCCGTTGGATCCGTGCCGCGGGGGGCGCGAGCCGCTCGAGGTCGGAGATGAATCGCTCGAGCCGAGCCTCGTCACCCTCGAGTTCGATGAACACGCCGTCGGTGTCGTTGCCGACGAAGCCGGCGAGGCGCGCGGCCGACGCGAGGTTGTAGACGAAGGGTCGGAAGCCGACCCCCTGCACGATTCCGGAGATGCGCATTCGACGACGGATGGGAGGAGGAGACATCGCTGGTTGCATCGTACGCAGCGCCGGCGGGCCGGGGCAGAGGAGGAGGGCCTGCGCAGGTGGGCCGATGGTCCCGGTGCCTGCGCGTCACCCGGGTGCCCGCGGTCTGGAGATTCGGTACGATCTACGCATGACAGCTCTCACCACCGCCGCCACCGCATGGATCGCCGGTGATCCCGACCCCGTCACACGCTCCGAGCTTCAGGGCATCCTCGACTCCGGCGACGTCGACGAACTGACAGAGCGGATGGGCGCGACCCTCCAATTCGGCACCGCAGGTCTTCGCGGCCGGGTCGAGGCCGGTTCGAACCGGATGAACCGCGCCACCGTGATTCGCGCGACCAGGGGCCTGGCCGACTACCTCCGCGGTTCGCTCGGCACCGGCGCAGGGCCGGTCGTGGTCGGCCGCGACGCGAGGCTGTCATCGGCGGGCTTCATGGATGACACCATTGCGGTCCTTGTCGGCGCCGGTTTCGCCGTTCGTTACTTCGCCGACCCGGTCCCGACGCCGCTCGTGGCCCACGCCCTGCTCTCTCTCGGCGGCGTTGCCGGCATCGTGATCACGGCGTCGCACAACCCCCCCGCCGACAACGGATACAAGGTCTACGCCGAGAACGGCGCGCAGATCATCCCGCCGATGGATACCGAGATCGCCGCGGCAATCGCCGCGGTGGGTCCGGCGATCGAGGTTCCACGGGCTGAGATCGTCGGGGCTGCAGCCGCTCCGATCGGCGACGAGCTGTTCGAGGAGTACCTGCATGCGGTTGCACGGAGTCTTCCTGCCACGACGGGGGACCGCGACGTCAGCATCGTGTACGCCGCGATGCACGGCGTCGGCGGCAAGTACGTGATGGCGGCGCTCGACCGGTTCGGCTTCTCTCGGGTGCACCCGGTCGCCGCGCAATTCGAGCCCGACGGGCATTTTCCCACGGTCGCATTCCCCAATCCCGAAGAGCCGGGAGCTATGGACCTCTCGCACGAACTCGCCATGGCGATCGATGCAGATCTGGTGATCGCGAACGATCCCGACACGGACCGGCTCGCCGTCTCGATCCCCGAGCCGGGGAGCGGATACCGGCAGCTCACCGGGAACCAGATCGGTGTGCTGCTTGCGGACTACCTGCTTGCCGGCGGCGGTACCGACCGGCCGCTGGTCTTCAACAGCATTGTCTCATCGCCGATGCTGGCCTCGATTGCTCACGAGTACGGAGCCGGCTACGACCGAACGCTCACCGGATTCAAATGGATCTGGAATGCCGCCCTCGATCTCGAGGCCGCGGGTCGCGGCGACTACGTGTTCGGTTACGAAGAAGCGCTTGGCTACTCGGTCGGCCAGACCGTCCGGGACAAGGATGGGATTTCGGCAGCCGTTGCATTTGCGTCCCTGGTGGCCGCCGCCAAGGCCGACGCAGAGACGGTTTGGGACCGACTTGCCGATCTCTACCGTCGTCACGGGCTCTGGGTCTCGACGCAGAAGAGCATCGTGCGGCCGGGAGCCGAGGGTGCCGACGAGATCGCAGCGGCCATGGCGCTCCTGGGCGAGCGCACGCCGGAGTCGCTCGGCGGACTCGGTGTGACGGGCGTCACCGACTACCGGAGCGGCGCCGACGATCGGCCGCGCTATCTGGCCGCGACGCCGCTCGTGGAGCTCTCGCTCGGCGATGCCGGGCGTGCGCTGATTCGACCGTCGGGGACCGAGCCGAAGTTGAAGATCTATGTCGACCTGCGGGGTGAGGCCGGAGACAACTGGTTGGAGGCGGAATCGGAGTTGCTGGCGAGAGCCAACTCCGCCGCCGACGATGCCGCGACCTTCCTCGGCCTCTGAACCCGCGTCGCCGTTTGAGGAGAATTGTCCACAGCGCACCGGTTCAGCGATAATCACTACGACCACCCCCTCGCAAGGAGATCTCTCATGGACATTCAGGCACTGCTCGGCGCCGACGCAGACTCGCTGCTCGGCTATTCGAACCCGGCCATACCCAAGGAGAGCCTCGTGCTCCCAGGGCCCGATTTCGTCGACCGCGTGTTCGCCCAGAGCGACCGCAACCCGCAGGTGCTCCGCAATCTCGAGTTGCTCTTCAACAGTGGACGTCTCGCCGGGTCGGGGTATGTTTCGATCCTGCCGGTCGACCAGGGCATCGAGCATTCCGCCGCGGCGTCGTTCGCCCCGAATCCCGCGTATTTCGATCCGCTCAACATCATCAAGCTCGCGATGGAGGGCGGGACCAACGCCGTCGCTACGACGTTTGGTGTGCTCGGCATGGCGTCGCGCGCCTACGCGCACAAGATTCCGTTCATCGTGAAGATCAATCACAACGAGCTCATGACGTACCCGTCGACCTATGACCAGATCATGTTCGGCTCCGTCGAGCGCGCGTGGGATCTCGGCGCCGCCGGCGTTGGCGCCACCATCTACTTCGGGTCCGACGAGTCGAACCGTCAGATCCAGGAGGTCGCGGAGGCATTCGAGACCGCGCACGACCTCGGCATGTTCACGGTGCTGTGGTGCTACATCCGCAACGCGGGATTCACGGTTGATGGCGTCTCGTACGAGTCCTCCGCCGACCTCACCGCGCAGGCCAACCACCTCGGCGTCACGATCGAGGCCGACATCATCAAGCAGAAGCAGCCGGTGAACAACAACGGCTACGGAGCCGTCGGATACGGGAAGACCCATGACCTCGTCTACGACGAGCTGACGACCGACAACCCGATCGACCTGACCCGCTGGCAGGTCGTCAACAACTACATGGGCCGCGCCGGTCTGATCAACAGCGGCGGCGCGTCGTCGGGCGAAGGCGACCTGGAGCAGGCGGTCAAGACGGCCGTGATCAACAAGCGAGCCGGCGGCATGGGTCTGATTTCGGGGCGCAAGGCGTTCCAGCGTCCCATGGCGGAGGGGGCGGCGTTGTTGCACGCCATCCAGGATGTCTACCTGGACGACAGCGTCACCATCGCCTAGGCGACGAAGGCGACCACCGCGACCGAATACAGCACAGGGAGGACGGAGAATGGCCATCAAACTGCCACATGCGGCGTCGGTCGCGAAGAACCCGACACAGGCAGAGATGCGGGAATGGGTCCTCGAGCACATGCCCCGCATCATCGAGACGGAGTTCGGGAACCTCAGCTACAAGGCCGAGGTGAAGGCGCGACTCGCGAAGTCGACGTTCTTCGTCGATGACGACGAGACGTTCAAGCCGGCGATGACCCGCGCCGAGTACGACGAGTGGGCGGCCAAGCAAGACGCCTACATCGCGGACAAGGACATGATCCTCATCGAGGGATACATCGGCCCTGATCCGGAGTTCCGCACGGCGAGTCGTCTCTACATGGAGAAGACGTCGGCGAACATCCCCGCGATGCAGCAGCAGCTGTTCTTCCCGAAGGACGATGCGTATGCACCGCATTTCACCGTCATCTACACGCCGGGTCTCATGGCGCCGGGGAAGTCGGACGATCGGCTCATTGCCGTCGATCTCGAGAACTACGTGACCCGCGTGTTCGGGTCTGATTACTTCGGCGAATCGAAGATGGGCGGGCTCCGCATGTGGAACTACCTCGTCTACGAGCGCGGCGGTTTGGCGCTCCACTCCGGCCTGAAGACGTTCCCGGACGTCGGCGGTGAAGAGAAGGTCGCTTTGATCCTGGGACTCTCCGGGACGGGGAAGACCACAACGACCTTCCGCCAGCAGCTCGGCTCGCTGCCGGTTCAGGACGATTTCGTCGCCCTGATGCCGGGCGGGAAGGTCTACTCGTCGGAGAATGGGTGCTTTGCCAAGACCTTCGGTCTCGACGAGGACGACGAGCCGACGATCTATGGCGGAACGACGCGTCCCGATGCGTGGCTCGAGAATACCCACACCGATCCGGACGGGAAGGTCGACTTCTTCGACGATTCGTACACCGCCAACGGACGCTCCACCTTCCCGCTCGCAAACATCCGCCATCGCAGTCCGAGCGATCTGCCGCCGGTCAACTATCTGCTGTTGCTCAACCGCAACGAGCGAATCATCCCTGCGGTGGCGAAGCTCAAGCGAGAGCAAGCCGCGGCGTACTTCATGCTCGGCGAGACGAAGGGCACATCAGCTGGTGGAGCGGCCGAGGCCGGAAAGAGTCTGCGGGTCCCGGGAACCAACCCGTTCTTCTTCACGAACGATGCGCTGCAGGGCCGGCGGCTCCTCGAACTCCTCGAGACGATGCCGGATCTCGAGGTGTACCTGATGTCGACCGGTCGGGTCGGCGGCGGGGACGACGATGAGCGATCGAAGAAGGTCAAGATCAAGCATTCCTCTGCCGTCGTGCAAGGCATCGTCGAGGGCTCGATCGTGTGGGAAGAGGATCCGGACTTCGGCTACCTCATCGCGGCGGACCTGCCCGGCTTCCCCGACCCCGAGATCCTCCAGCCGCGGAGGCTCTACGAGCGCCAGGGGCGGATGGACGAGTACGACGCAATCGTGAGTCAACTCAAGACCGAGCGACGGGAGTTCCTCGCGAGCTTCCCGGGTCTCGATGAGAGCGTCGTCAACTCGATCTAGGGTCGGTGTGAAGAGGTGAACGGGGCGGCTGAGATGCCTGCCTGCGCCCGTTTTCGGGCTATCGCAGCGCACGCCCGGCCCGTGACTAGTTCCGTGTCAAGATCGGCCCGGGGACGGCCGATAACACGCACGTGAGCGAGAAAGCCCCCAATCTCCCAGAGTCGATCGACACGCGCGAATTCTCAACGACCCGAAAGGGCTACGACAAGCGCGAGGTCAAGGAGTTCCTCCGGGAGCTCGAGACCAACTTCCGCGAGCTCGAGCACTGGGCGCAAGAGACCAAGACGCGTCTGCAGAAGGCGGAGTTCGAAGCGGACAAGACACGCACGACCGAGGGCCAGTCCGTCGACAGCGCCATGGTTGCCGTCTTCGATGCCAAGGACCGGGTCCTCAGCCGCGCCCGCAAGCAGGCTGCGAAGATCGAAGCCGAGGCGCGTGACCGGGCAGCGGCGATCGAACGCGAGGCCCACCGGCTCGCTGCCGAAGCCCAGGCGCTCGACGATGGCGAAGACGCAGAAGAAGCGCTGCGTCGGGCGAATGAACTCGTAGAAGCAGCTCGCTCCGAGGCGGAACAGTTGATCGCCGCCGAGCGTGCGGCGGCCGAGGAGCGCGTCGCTCTCGTGGAGGCCGACCGGGATCGGCTCGCAACGGAGATCGAGCAGCTTCGGGCCGACGGCGCGGCTGCGGCGGCCGACGAGGCCCGCATCGCCGAGTTGCAGACCGACCGGGACCGACTTGCCGCAGAGGTACAGCGTCTCGAGGCCGACGTTCGCGCATCTGCCGAAGCGGCGGAGCTCCGGGCCGACGCGATGGTGGCCGAAGCCCAGCGTACAGCCGATGCGGCGCTCGAAGCCGGTCGTGCAGACGAGCAGGCACGCCTCTCCGCCCTGGAGGCCGACCGCGACCGGCTGGCTGCGGAGGTGGATCGTCTCGCCGCAGAGTTGGCGACTGCTCTCGCCGAAGATGCCGACCGTGAGGCCGAGATCGCGGCGGCAGCCGAGGCGCTCGTTGACGAGGCGCAGCAGCATGCTGCGGAGATCGAAGCTGCGGCGGCTCGCAAGAGTGCGGAGCTCGAAGCGCGTGCAGCCGAGCTCGACGACCGTGTCCGCACCCTCGAGATCGAGCGCGAGTCGCTGATCGCCGAGGTCGAAGTGGTCCGATCGGCGAACGAGATCGATGTTGCGGAAGCTCTGGCGGCCGCCGAAGCCAAGGCCGAAGGGACGCTCGCAGAGGCCAAGGCGGCTGCCGAGGCGCAGGCCGATGCGATCATCAGCGAGGCAACGGCTGCTGCCGAGGCACGCTCGGACGAGATCCTTGCCGAAGCGGCACGAGCGGCGGAGGAAGCGGCATCCCGCGGTGACGTGCCGCCACCCGATGAGGTGTCGGTTGCCCTGGCCGAGCAGGAAGCCGCGAAGATCCTCGACGAGGCCCGTTCCGAGGCCGATCAGCTCCTCCAACGCGCCGAGCGCGAGGTGCAGAAGGTCATCGACTTGCAGCACGACCTCGACGCCCGAGTTGCCCTCCTCGATGACGAATCCGTGTCGGCCGCCGAGCGCGCCGCCAGTCTTGAAGCTGCCGCGCGCGAGCGAGCACAGGCCGTCATCGACCGAGCCGAGGCATCGGCGCTCGCCATCAAACAGGCCGCGACGCGAACGCGCGACCAGGCCGACCACGATCGCCTGGAAGCTGCCCGCAAGGTTTCCGCCGCCCAGCGCGATGCGCGACAGCTCATCGCCGACGCCGAAGAGCGGATGCAGTCGATCCTGACCGGTTTCGACGAGCGGGGCGCGCAGATCCGGGAAGCGGCAGAGGAGGACGCCGCTCGGCTCGAAGCCGAGGCGCAGGAGACCCTCGCCGCCGCGCTGGCAGAGAGCGCCGAGGTCCAGGCAGATGCGCAGCGAACCGCCCAACACCTCCTCGAAGCGGCGGAGCAACGACGAGAGTCCATCGAAGCCGAAATCAGAATCGCGCAGGAAGCTGCCGAAGCACGTGTGGCGGAGCAGACCGCCGAAATCGATGAACAGCAAGTTGAACTCGACCGCCGCCTCGCGGAGGTCGTAGCGGCAGAGGAGCGCACGGGCGCAGCGCTCGCCGAGGCTCAGGGCCGCATCGATCAGTTGCGAGCCGAATCCACCAGGATCGAGGACGAAGCCGCCGCCGTACGCGACGAAGCCGAGCGGCTGAAGATCAAAGCTTCCGAGGAAGCCGCGACCATCATCGACTTGGCCAAGCGTGAATCGCGAGCGATGCGCGACGAGGCGGAGCGCCAGCGGCATTCGGCCGAGGCGCAGGCCGAGGAAATCGTTGCCGACGCTCGGCGCCTGCACGAAGAGGCGGAATCCGTTCGCTCGGCCGCACGCGAGGAGGCGGTTACAGCCAAGGAGGAAGCGGACCAGGCGCGGCGCGACACCGAGGCGTCGCTCGAGGCCCTGCGGAATGAGGCCGAAGCGATCCAGATCGAGGCCGACGAGTATGCCGCCGCCGCGATCGCCCGAGCGGATGAAGACGCGGCGGCGCTCTTCGACGGTGCCTATCGGCGTATCGAGGCCCGCTATGCCGAGGCAGAGGCCGATCAAGAGCGAGCCGTTCAGTTGTGGGCCGATGCCGAGATGTCGTGGGAGGCGGCGAGTGAGCAGCACGCCATGCTGGCGGCGGCGGAGGAGCGACTCGACGAGCGGGTCGCATCGATTGATGAGATCGCGCGTCAGGCCGAAGAGGCCGTGATCGCGGCATACGAGGAATCTGAGCGGGTCCGGGGAGACGCCGAGGCCGAAGCAGACCAGATTCGCACCAGCGCTCGCGAAGAGGTCGAACGGCGGCTGCACGAGGCAACCGTGGAGGCTGATCGCACTCGCCAGGAGGCGACCGAGCATGCAGCGGTGATCCAGGCTCGCGCCGAGGAGATCGCCGAGTCCATCCAAGCCGACGCCCAAACGGCCATCGCCGCGGCCGACCAACAGTCGGCACGCCTGCGAGCCGAGGCCGAAGACCTCCTCGCCGAAGCGCGCACGACGGTCGAGGAGATGACGGCCGATGCTCGAGACGACGTCGCGAAGATGCGCGAGAAGGCGTCAACGATTCGTCACGAGTACGAAGAGCAGATGCAGATCCTGCAGAGCGCCGAGGAGCGCGCTGCGGCCGTCATTGCGGAAGCCGAATCGGCGGCCGGCGAGAGGCTGGGCGAAGCGGAGGCTCGAGCGGGGGAGATCCTCGCGGAAGCAGCCGCCCGAACCGCCACCGCAGAAGAGCGAGAGCGTGAGATCGCCCGAATGCTCGACGAGGCCGAGAAGGACACACGCGGTGCGGCACAGATCGTCGAGAACGCGGAGGCGCAGGCCGAGCAGATCAGGATCGAGGCGAACAAACTGCGCGACGAGGCCGACCGGGTTCTGATGGCTGCTCGAGGGCAGGCATCCGATCTGTCGGATGCCGAGCATCGCGCTTTCGCAATCGTCGAACAGGCGCAGCGTGAGGCGGTCGGTATCCGGGCCGCGGCCGAGGGCGAGGCAACGGCAGCTCGAGCAGAGATCGAACGGCTGCAAGCGGAAGTCGCAGGTCTCGAGGAGACGCGTCTCGAGCACGAGAGCACGATTCAGAGTCTCGAGCAGACCCGAGCAGAGCTCGCCGGCCGTCGGGACGAGCTCAATCGGCGGGCCGCTGAGCAGGAAGCTGTCGAGGACGGCCTACGGGCCCGCCTTGCCGAGATCGAGCGCCGTGAGACGGAGGTTGCAGACCGTGCGGCCATGGTGGACGCTGCCGGCTACGCCCTCGACACGGCTGCGAACGCCAGCACCGAAGCCGAGGCTGCCCTCCGCGACGCCAACGAGCGGGCCGAGCAGATCGAGGCCGAAGCGTCGGCAGCCGCGGAAGCGCTGCTGGCCGGGGCACGAGCCTCTGCGGAGTCCGTGGCTGCTGAGGCCGAGCGCCGGCGGCTCGAAGTCGAGGCACAGGCCGAGCGGATCGACCAGGAACGCGCCCGCCTGGTGCAGGAGCGCGCGGACGCCGAGCGGCTGGCGGCTACGGCCGAGCCACGTCGGGATGAACCTGCCGTCGAGACGCCTGAGGTTGCTGCTACGGACTCACCGAGACAGGTTGTGTGGCAGGACGAAGCCCCCGCCGAGGCTCCACCGGGCGGTGAAGGAGCCGCCGATCCGGGTGTCGAGCCTGCCGCTGCCGCCCCCCCGGCATCCAGGGACTCGTCCGACGAGGACGAGGACGAGGACGAGGACGAGGTGCAGGCGAGCCGCTACGAGCGCAATTCGGCGAAGCTCCCGCGGATCGGAGACGACGCCGCCAACGTGGTTCGGTCGCTCGAGTCATTCCGGCAGTCGCTGAAGGGCTCCTAGATACGCCCAGGCAATCGATCCGCTATCACGTCGGCGGGATGATCGCCGCTTCGTTCCAGAGGGCCTCGATCGCATCGGGGTCCACCGGTACTCCCCGGCTGAGGTTCTCACATCCGGAATCGGTGACCAGGAGGTCGTCCTCGATCCGGACACCGATGCCGAGGTACTCCGTCGGTACCTGATGCGTGATCGACGGTGCTGCGGCACGCCGTTCCTCGATGATACGCTTCGCCTCGGTCGCCCCCTCGACGTAGGCGAGATCCCGGTTGGCGTCGAGATCGAACGCGGCCCTCGTCAGCGTGATCGTCTCCTTGTCCCGCGCCACGTAGATGCCGGGCTCAACGGTGAACGCCATGCCCGGCGCCAGTGGCCGCCCCGCACCGTCGACGCGGTAGGACCCGGCGTCGTGGACATCCATGCCGAGCCAGTGCCCGGTGCCGTGAAAGTAGAACTCCCGGTACCACCCGTATTCGA
Organism: Actinomycetes bacterium; assembly: GCA_024640745.1. Taxonomy (GTDB): domain Bacteria; phylum Actinomycetota; class Acidimicrobiia; order Spongiisociales; family UBA5794; genus JAHEEL01. The sequence goes on along the minus strand of JAHEEL010000004.1, from coordinate 2,391 downwards.
TCGCGTCCTCCACCGGGCCCGGCAGCAGGCCGAGGCCCACCATGCCTTCAGTCAGAGCCCGCACGGCGATTTCGTGCATCTCCGTGTACGGGAGACCGGGCCGGCACGCATCGATCACGGCCTCCTGTGCGGCGAGCACGACGTCGTAGACGGCCCGCTGCGGCCCCGTGAACCGCCCGTTGACCGGGAACGTCCGGGTGATGTCCGACGACAGGTAGCCGATCTCGGCTGCGGCGTCGATGAGCAGCAAGTCACCGTCTTCCATCAATCGATCGTTCTCGGTGTAGTGCAGGATGCAGGCGTTGTCCCCGGACGCGACAATCGATGGGTATCCCTCGCGCACCGCTCCCATGGACCGGAATACGTACTCCATGGCCGCTTCCACCTCGTGCTCGGTGCGGCCGGGCTCGGCGAATCGCATTGCTTCTGCATGCCCCGCTGCCGAGATCCGGCATGCCTCGCGCAGGGCTTCGATCTCATCGGATGACTTGATGAGACGGAGCTCGGCAAGGATCGAATTCGGGTTCACGATCCCGGCCGGAACCAGGATGCCGGTGCGGGTGCTGAGGCTCCTCGCCCGGCCGAGCGCCCCGAGCACCCGGTCGTCGACCGGTGACCCGATGGCGTACCAGAGCGAATCACGCTCGAGCAGGCGCTTCCGGAGGATCTTGTCGAACTCGGCGAGTGGATACGCGGCGTCGGCGCCGAACCGGGCCACCGCACCGTCCACCCCGGCCCGACGGCCATTCCAGGCCTCCAGCTCCGGATCTCGCGGCCGAACGAAGAGTACGTACGGCGCGTCGTGATGCGGATCGAACAACGCAATCGCCTCGGGTTCGTCGAAGCCGGTGAGGAAGAAGAAATCAGATGACTGCCGGAATTCGTGGTCGACGTCGTCGTTGCGAGTGACCTCGCGCGACGCGGGAACGACGGCGATTCCGTTCCCGAGTGAGGCGGCGAATTGACGACGGCGCTGGCTGAATCGTTCCATGTGGAGAGTCTCGGGCGCGCCGTGCGCGAGCGCAAGTCCGCGTTCGCGGCGCCTCAGAAGGAAGCGCCTAGAGTGGTTCTCACGGGCTCCGTTGCCCGTTCGAGGCGGGGCATTCTCACAGGGAGGACCAATGAAGCTACACGGACGACGGATGGGCCTCCTCGGTCTGCTGGCAGCGTTGGCGATCATCGCCGCAGCCTGCAGCAGCTCGAGCGACGATACGACCACCACGACGGCGGCAGCGGAAGCGCCGGCGGCCGAGACCACGACGACGGCTGCCGCCATGTCCGGTGAAGGCGTCACGTTCGGGATGATCTTGGTTGGTCCCGAGAACGATCGCGGGTGGTCGCAGGCGCACTTCGAGGCCGGCAACTACGTGGAGGAGAAGACCGGCGCGACGATGATCTCGCTCGATAGCGTCAACCCGACGGATCGGCCGGAGACGTCGGTCGAGCAGGTGGTCGACGACATGGTCGAGCAAGGTGCCAGCTTCATCTTCGCCACGTCGGACGACATGCGCGACGGCATCGAGGCGGCCGCAGCCGCTCACCCGGACGTTCCGATGATCTGGTCCTCGGGCGACAATGCGTGGGAGGAAGGCGAGGCCTACCGAGCCGACCTGCCCAACCTCGGCAACATCATGGGCAAGATGACCTACGGCAAGATGATCGCCGGATGTGCCGCAGCGTTGACGTCAGAGACCGGAAACATCGCGTATCTGGGTCCGCTCATCAACGATGAGACTCGGCGCCTTGCGAGCGCGATGTACCTGGGAGCGAAGCACTGCTGGGAGGCATCGGGCAAGGACGTCGCCGACCTCAACGTCGAGGTCAACTGGATCGGCTTCTGGTTCAACATCCCCGGCGTCACGCTCGACCCGACCGAGGTCACCAACGGCTTCTTTGACGGCGGTGCCGATGTGGTGGTGTCCGGCATCGACACCACCGAGGCTCTGGTCGTCGCCGGCCAGCGCGCAGCAACCGGCGAGAACGTCTGGGCGATTCCGTACGACTTCGTTGGGGCGTGCTCGGAAGCCCCGGAGGTCTGCCTCGGGGTGCCCTACTTCAACTGGGGCCCCGCATACCTCGACGTGGCCGAGTCGGTCGTGTCCGATTCGTTCGAGGCGACGTTCCAGTGGATCCCGCCGAATTGGGCCGACATCAACGATCGGGATTCGAGCATGATCGGCTGGGTCAACGGAGACGGGTTGTCGAGCGATGCGGCGAGCGTCGTCGACGAGTTCATCACCGGCCTTGGTGACGGCTCGATCAATCTGTTCGTTGGTCCCCTCAACTACCAGGATGGATCGGTCTTCCTCGAAGATGGTGAGGTGGCAACCGACCCCAGATCTGGTACATGAAGCAGCTCCTCGAAGGGATGGAAGGGGCAAGTTCCGCCTG
>JAHEEL010000258.1 GCA_024640745.1 Actinomycetes bacterium | reverse complement strand
GAGTGACCGGTCGAGGGCACGGAACACAGAGTCGCTGGCGCGGATGAGCCCGAGGAAGGCGTTCGCGTGTTCACGGGTGAGGTACTTGGTTCCGTCGCTCTCGACGATCACGCCTGGCGACACATCACGGTGCTCCGGTTGAGGTTCTGGCGCAGACACGACCAGGAGAATACTCCAAGTCCATGCACAGGCATGGATAGTGTATGCTCGCGCATATGTCGCGTGACTTCGAGGAGGCTGACATGAGCTCAACACCACCGGTTGGTGGTTTCAATCAGCAGGTGATCGAGGACTTCCGAGCCAACAATGGCGCCGTCGGTGGGTTCTTCGCGGGAAAGCCCGTTCTGATACTGCACAACACGGGAGCCAAGACCGGAAAGCAGCGCCTCAACCCGCTCGTGTACGCAACCCACAACGATCGCTATGTCGTCGCCGCATCGAAGGGAGGAGCGCCGACTCACCCGGATTGGTTCTTCAACGTGCGGGCCAACCCGGACGTGACCGTCGAGGTCGGAACCGAGAGATTCGCTGCGAAGGCAACCGTCATCGAGGACGGGCCGGTTCGCGACGAGTTGTACGTCAAGCTCGTTGCGATCATGGGTCAGTTTGCCGAGTACGAGACCAAGACCGATCGACGCATCCCAGTCATTGTGCTCGAACGAGCGGACCGACGTGCCAAATCTACCGGCTAGACGAGCTCGGACCTGCCCGCCTCGGGCCGGATGCAGACTGTTGCTCTGGTCGGCGCCGACGCCTCGGGGCGAGGTTGGGGGCCCATGGTGCACATACCCGCCATCCGGACGCTCGAGCACCTCGAATTGGCGGCGGTGTGCACCGGTCGGTCGAGATGCGTGTGCTCATGTTTGCCGGCCAGGACGACCGGGGCGGCGATCGCCCTGGGGAAGGCGTGCGACGTGCCGCTAGCTGGCGTGGGCTCGAAAGGGCAATATGCGATGGCCGTACACCATGATGCACGATCGGGCTCAGCTCGTTCGTTGGCTCGGTGGTGGTGGTGTCAGCGTCCTGGAACGACGGTACGACGAAGTGGTAGCGTGCTCGTGAATTGCAATTCCATCCCAATGGACTCTCATGCGCGTCCGCACCGATCTGAATATCTCGCTCGACGGCTACGCCGCGCCGCCGCCCGACACGGGCACGCCCGACAACCCGCTCGGCGAAGACTGGTCGCGTCTCGTCGCCCCTTACGTCGCCACCCGCACGTTCCAGGCGAACGTGCTCGGCAACCTCGACACCGGCACGACCGGTGTCAACGATCGCTACGCGATCGAGTACTTCGAGGGCACCGGTGCTGAGATCATGGGCGCCGGCAAGTTCGGTCTGCACATGTTCGGTGACGACCCGGATTGGCGAGGCTGGTGGGGCGAGAACCCTCCCTTCCACCAGCCGGTCTTCGTGCTCACCCACTCCGCACCGCGCCCGAGCATCGAGATGGAGGGTGGCACCGTGTTCCACTTCGTTTCGGCGCCACCGGCCGAGGTTCTCGCCATGGCCGTGGAAGCCGCCGATGGCGCCGACGTCCGAGTCGGTGGTGGCCCGACGATGGTGCGCGACTACCTCCGTGCCGGGCTGATCGATGTGATCCACCTCGCGGTGACCCCGATCATCCTCGGGCAGGGCGAGAACCTGTGGGACGACCTGCGCAACATCGACCTCCGATACGCTGCCGCCAGCGAGGCCGGCGAAGACGGCGTCAGTCACATCACATTCACCCGGCGAAACCTCCCCGACTGAGCATCACGGGAGAGCCGATGACGAAGTACCTGATCTCGTTTCCCAGTCGGGCGATGGATGTCGCCGATGACGAATGGGAGCAAGTCGGCCGCGACGCACATGAGGTGCTCCGAAACGCCAGGGAAGCCGGCGTCTGGGTGTTCGGCGGCGGGATCGACGAGAGCGTCGCCCCGGTTCGTGTCGCCGGCGACGGCACCGTCACCGACGGTGCCTACCCCGAGAACGAAGAGCTCTCGGGCGGATTCGCGATCCTCGAGCTGCCGTCACGTGACGCCGCCCAGGAATGGGCCGCGCGCTTCGCCGTCGCTTGCCGTTGCCCGCAGGAGCTTCGCGAATTCATGTACGACCCCGAATCCTGAACCGGACCGACGGCAGAGCCATCAACGTCGCCTCAACTGCATCGTTCGGGGTCCGCCAAGCCGCCGAACGGAACGGCTCGAGTTCTCGTTGTCGAGGGTTCGCCCGCGGCCACGGCTGTGACCACATGACAACCAGGGGTTCCGCGCTCCTATCGGACCGCCGCTCCTGTACGCGTCGCGAGAGCGGCGTCGATTGTTCGTGCTGCGTGCATATCGTCTGGAGACGGACACTCCACCACGACGGAGGTCGCACGCCTCGTAACCGCGGTCGGCGGCATGATGACCCATGGCGCTGTCATCGTCTGCGAGTACGGCTTACCCGGCCGTAGTCGGCGTGGAGCGCGCCAGGCAGCAGATCCGAGTCGGCCCGCCGAAGGACGCTCCGTTTGCCGGCTCAGTCGGGCAGCGTCGGACCTAGTCTGTCC
>JAHEEL010000257.1 GCA_024640745.1 Actinomycetes bacterium | reverse complement strand
CGGGAGAAGCCCACCTTCCCCGGAGACGTCTCGATGGGCGTCTACGTCTTCTCTCGAGGAGCCTTGGATCTCGTCCCCTACGGCGAATACATGGACATTCCCACGCTCGTCACGCGTCTTGTGGAGGAGGATCGCGAAGTGCGGGCGTCGCTCGCAGAATGCCGGTGGCTCGATATCGGGCGACAGGACGACTACGCCCGGGCCATCGCGACCTTTGACGAACTGCGAGACGAGTTTCTGCCGGAGCGCGACACCGGCACGGCTGGAGAGGAGATCGCATGAAGGTCCTGGTCATTGGAGGAGCCGGCTACGTCGGCTCCCCGCTCGTATACCGCCTGTGGCGGGAGGGACACACGGTCACGGTTCTCGACGTTCTGTTGTTCGGCGGCGAGTCGCTCCTTCCCCTGAGCGGAGCGGATCGCTTTGAGCTGGTGGTCGGTGATCTACGATCCCAGGCCGTCCTCGACGAGGTCATGCCCGGTCACGATGCCGTCGTCTTGCTGGGGGCAATCGTCGGCGAGCCGGCGAGCAATCGCGACCCGGAGTTGACCGTTTCTACCAACCTCCACGGTTCGGCCGCCGTCCTCGAGGCGGCACAACGCCACGGTGTGCCTCGACTCGTGTTCACGAGCACGTGCAGCAACTACGGCATCTCGGGTGCAGATGGCTCTATCAACGAAACCGCTCCGCTCATGCCGATCTCGCCGTACTCGGAGACCAAGGTGGCCGCCGAGAAGCTGATCATGGCCGCCGCGGGCCCCGACTTCCATCCGACCGTGCTGCGCCTCTCGACGGCATTCGGAATGTCCCCCCGGATGCGTTTCGACCTCCTCGTGTCCGACTTCACGGCTTCCGCGGTTCTCGACGGCAAGATTGTGATCTACGGCGAGCAGTTCTGGCGGCCATTCGTTCATGTGCAGGACATCGCAAAGGGGATCGAGCTCGTTCTGAACGCCGATCCGGCCGTGATTTCTGGCGAGGTCTTCAATCTGGGAGCGAACGAGAACAACACCCAGAAGATCGGTCTCGGCCAGGCCGTGCAACGGCTCGTTCCCGGTACCGATCTCGAGTTCGTCGTCCGCAACGAGGATCCGCGCTCCTATCGCGTCGACTTCACCAAGGTCGCCGAGCAGCTCGGGTTCACCGTCGACTGGTCGATCGACGACGGCATTGCCGAACTGGCGCCGGCCCTCCAGCAGGGTGTCTTCGGCGACCCGGCAGAACCTCGCTACCACAACTGAGAGGACGCTCGGTGATGGGTGTATCCAAGACCGGACGGCGCGGTGCCCGGCGTGACTGACGCCTCCGATGTCGTCATCGTCGGCGGTGGTCTCGTTGGCCTCGCAACGGCCCACGCCCTTGCGGCCTCGAACGCCGACCTCCGCATCGCCGTGCTCGAAGCCGAGCCGGGAGTCGCTCGGCATCAGAGTGGGCGCAACAGCGGCGTGCTCCATTCGGGTGTCTACTACCGCCCTGGGTCGCGCAAGGCGGAACTGTGCGTGGACGGGGCGGAGGAGATGGTGCGGTTCTGTGCCGAGCACTCGATCGGCCTCGAACGTACGGGCAAGGTCATTGTTGCGACGTCGCCATCGGAAATCGACACCCTTCACGAGCTCGAAACGCGGGGCCGCGCCAACGGTCTCGCCGGCCTCGAGCTTCTCGATGAGCGGGGCCTCCGGGAACACGAACCGCACGCCACGGGACTCATGGCCCTCTTCGTTCCTCAAGCCGGCGTCGTCGACTTCGTTGCCGTCGCCGAACGAATGGCATCGCTGCTTCGCGACCGGGGCCACGAAGCCCGCACCGGCTTCGACGTCGTGTCCATCGACCGCACGGCTTCGGAGTACCGCCTCACCGCCCGGTCGGGAGATGAGTGGAAGGCCGGGTACCTCATCAACTGTGCAGGGCTCCATTCGGACCGAATCGCCGCCCTCGCCGGGGTTGATCCCGAGCTGCGCATCGTGCCGTTCCGCGGCGAGTATTACGTGCTTTCGGCCGAGCGATCCCCCCTCGTACGCCACCTCATCTATCCGGTTCCCGACCCCCGCTTCCCGTTCCTCGGGGTGCACTTCACGCGACGCATCGACGGAACGGTCGAGGTCGGCCCCAACGCGGTGGTGGCCCTCGGTCGGCACAACTATCGCGGTGAGGGTGGGGTGAGTGTGTCGGACCTTGCCGAAATGGCAACGGCACCCGGGCTCTGGCGCCTCGGTGCTCGCTACTGGCGCACCGGCGGAAGCGAGATGATCCGATCTCGCAGCCGCCGCCTCTATGCGGCGGAGGCCCGCAAGCTCCTTCCCGAGGTCCAAGCCGGCGATCTCCGGCGAGGCGGATCGGGAATCCGAGCACAGGCGATTCTTCGTGACGGCACACTGGTGGACGATTTCGCGATCAAACAGAGCGATCGAGCCATGCACGTGCTGAACGCGCCTTCTCCGGCGGCAACCGCTTGTCTCGCCATCGGTCGAACTATCGCCCAGCGCGCCCTCGCGGCGATTCCATAGGTCGAGCGCCGCGACATTCAGCCGTGCAGAGCCCGC
>JAHEEL010000092.1 GCA_024640745.1 Actinomycetes bacterium | reverse complement strand
CGTCCGGACACCGATGGCCGAGCGGGCCGCCGACGATCCCGCCATCGCCGAGTACGCAGCGCGCAAGCAGCCGATCGCCGGCGGGCTACTCGGGCCGGAGGAGGTAGCTGCGGCGGGCCGTTTCCTGCTTTCGGACGACTCGCGGCATATCACCGGGCAGATCCTCGGTGTCGACGGCGGCTGGGGTGTGACGGAGGCAGCACCGTGAGCCGGCCGCCCGAGGTCGCGACTGACGGGTCAAAGCGACCCCGACGTGGTCGCTGAACGCGCAGCGGCGACGATCGAGGCCCGCCGGGCTCGGTCGCGCTTGGTTGTCTAGACAAGTTCCGCTGTCCGTGGGAAGATCGACCCATGCAACCTTCATCACTCACCGTCGCAGACGTCACCTACGAGCAGCTTGCCGCCATGATCGACCACTCGCTGCTGAAGCCGGAGCTCACGACCGATCAGGTGGTGGCCGGCTGCGAACTCGCAGACCGCTACGCGGTGGTGTCGGTCTGCGTGCGCCCATGCGACGTGGCCCTTGCAGCCGATCTCCTCGTCGACTCGGCGGTCGCCGTCGGGACCGTGGTCGGCTTCCCGCACGGAGACCACACCACCGCCACGAAGGTCTTCGAGGCCGAGCAGGCCATGGCCGACGGCGCTGTCGAGCTCGACATGGTCCTCAACATCGGTTGGCTCCGATCCGGGGAGTTCGCTCGGGTCGAAGAGGACATCCGAGCGGTGGTGAGCGTCTCGGGTGACAACGCCCTGGTCAAGGTGATCTTCGAGAACGCGTATCTGGACGATGCACAGAAGGTGACCGCTTGCGAGCTGGCCGAAGCCGCCGGCGCCGACTTCGTGAAGACGTCCACCGGCTACGCGGCGACGGGGGCAACGCTCGACGACCTCCGACTGATGCGCGCTTCGGTGTCACCGGCGGTCAAGGTGAAGGCTGCGCACGGCGTGCGGACGCTTGACGGCCTGCTGGCTGTGCGTGAAGCCGGTGCCGAGCGCGCAGGGGCGACGCAGACGGCCGCCATGCTCGACGACTATCGGGCCCGCACGTCGAGCTGATTCCTTCCGGCCAGCGCAGCGCCGATCGCTCCGGCCCACTTGCCGAGCTCCGCCGGAACCACCGAAACTCGCTCGGCCGGTGCGAGCGTGACGTGTGACCGCATCGCGTCTCGGATCGGACCGAGCACGAGCTCCCCTGCGGCAGCGATGCCGCCGCCGATGACGATGCAGGATGGTCCCAGGAGCGTCACTACGTTGGCGAGCCCGATGCCGATGTAGCCGGCCACAGTGTTGATGGCGGCGAGGCACTCAGCATCACCCATGGCCGCCAGGCGGTAGACGGTCGCGGCGTCGGGTTGACCGGCGAGCTCGGCGAGCGCTTCGGCCTTTGCCAATGCCTCGACGCAACCGCGATTCCCGCAGCCACACAGCGGTCCGTCGGGAACGATGATCTGGTGACCGACCTCACTCCCCGTTCCGAACTCGCCGAGTTGGATATGCCCGTCGATCATGATGCCGCCGCCGATTCCGGTGCCGAGGGTGAGCCCGACCAACGTGTGGCATCCACGTCCCGCGCCGACGGTCCCTTCTGCCAGCACGAATGCACGGGCGTCGTTGATCAGGGCCGTGGGCACTCCGAGCGCGTCGGCGATCGGATCTCGCAGCGAATGGCCTGGCCATGGTCCGGGCAGGTTGGGGAAGAGGACGATGCGCCCGGTGTCGCGCTCGAAGAGGCCCGGTACCCCGAGCCCGGCAGCGTCGACGGCGCCGGACTGTTCGATCGTGGCGGTGCCGACTTCGATCAGGCGATCGGTGACACCCTGCGGGCCGCGCTCGGCGTGAGTCGCGTGCTGGGCCGTGGACACCACGCGGGGGAGCGGCATGTCGTCGGCCGTCTCGACGATGGCAACCTTGATGTTGGTGCCGCCGAGGTCGAGTCCTAGGAATCGGGCGACACTCATGTCGGTCCCTCCCAGTCCTCCCGGTAGAGGATGGCGGTGAACGCGTAGCGCTCCGCAGCGTAGAACGTCGACGTGTGCTCGAGCGGCGCCTCATACTGGTCGAAGATCGTGCGCACCTCGGAGAGGATGATCCCGTGGGCGGGGAGGTCGAGGAGCTCGCGCTCGCGCGACGTCGCCCTCCTCGCACCAACCTGGGCAAGCGCACGCGTCGGGATGCGGCCCGCGCGTTCGAACGCGGCGTGGAGCGAACCGGTGGTGAGGTCTTCGTCCAGGAGGTTGGAATCCGTGGCCGGGATGACGGCGCGTTCGATCGCCATCGGAGTGTCGTCGGCGAGGCGAAGCCGCTCCAGAACGATGGCCGGTTCGCTCGGTTGAACTCCAAGCGCTCGTGCTGCATCAGCCGAGAGCGGAGCAGGACCGGCCCGCAACACCCGAGATGTTGGCGTCATGCCGCGCCGGCGCATGCTCTCCGAGAACGACAGCGGTGAGCCGAGCGCACGAGGGACTCGGCTGCTGCTCACGAATGTCCCTGAGCCTCGCTTTCGCTCGAGAAGACGCTCGTTGGCGAGAATCATCACGGCCTGGCGAGCCGTCATCCGGCTGACGCCGAAACGTTTGCACAGCTGCGCATCGGAGGGCAGACGATCGCCGGGCTCAGCTGTAGCGACGAGCTCTCGCAGGTAGTCGGCGATCTCGAGATATCTCGGGCCTGAACTCACGCGACACTCCTTCGGACCGCCTTGACGGCTTCGGCCGGCGATCTCTAACCTGTCTATACATTTGCCGATCCGGACGCAAGAAGCAAGGCGGAAATCGGATGGACGGTAGCGAGCGGACGGGCAGCGACGTGCGCGGGCGATGGATCAAGCAAGCAGTCGCACTGCTCGAGGGCATTGCGGCGACGCAACTGGACGCAATCGCCGGCGCGTCGGCGATTTGTGCCGACGCGATCGGATCGGGCGGCCTCGTGCACCTGTTCGGCACCGGCCATTCCCGAATCCCGGTCGAGGAGATGTTCCCTCGCTACGGCTCGTATCCCGGCTTCAATCCCATCGTCGAGCTCTCGATGACGTTCCACACGCAGATCACGGGGGCGAACGGCCAACGCCAGGCGATGTACATCGAGCGGGTCGAGGGGCTCGCCGACCAGATCCTGGCCAACTTCTCGTTCGGTGAGCATGACGCCATGATCATCTACAGCTCGAGCGGATCCACAGCGGTACCAATCGAGATGGCGATGGGCGCGCGAACCCTCGGACTCCCGGTGATTGCCGTGACGTCGGTCGCCCATTCGTCCGCCACGGCTTCGGGGCACTCATCCGGTACCCGGCTCATGGACCATGCCGACATCGTCATCGACCTGGGGACGCCGCCTGGGGACTCGCTCATCGAGATCGAGGGTCCCGAGACCAGGGTCGGGCCAGGCTCCACGGCGGCCAACATCGCGATCACCAACGAGATCAAAGTGCAGACGGCTGCGCTCCTGGCGGCGCGGGGCGCCTTGCCCCCGGTGCTGACTGCCTCGGCCGTGGTCGGATCGGAGCGCTCGGCGGAGCTGTTCGATGCCGCCTATGCCGAGCATTCGCGTCGACTGGCGAACGTGCTCGCCAAGTCGGAGGGGCCGTAGCGCCAACCCATGACGCCGTCGCTGTTCCCGCCACTTCAGATTGCCCTCGAGGTAAGTTCGCGCAGAATGGAGGCCGAAGATGGACACTTTGTCCTTGACGCAATCAATAGTTGTTGGTTGAATAGCGCAATGGGCGAAGGCGCAGCGAGCGGCACACCGGGCTACCTCCTCGACCTGATCCGCCGCCGCAGTCCGATGACCCGGGCCGAGTTGGCAATGTCCACCGGCCTTGCCCGATCAACCATTGCCCAACGCGTTGATGCGCTCATCGCCGAGGGTCTCGTCGCCGAGGTGGGCGAGGCGGAGTCGACCGGGGGCCGGCCGCCCGCCATGCTCGGGTTCAACGCAGCGTCCGGCATCGTGCTCGTGGCCGACCTCGGCGCAACGCATTCGCGTCTCGCCGTTTGTGATCTCGACGCCAACCCGCTCGCGGAGTCGTGCCGTGATGTCGACATCGCCGACGGACCGGACGCCGTTCTCGACTGGGTCCTCGAGACGTTCGAAGCGCTGACAATCGAGACCGGCCACACGTCCGCCGACGTTCGCGGCGTCGGGATCGGTGTTCCCGGACCGGTCGATTTCGCCGCAGGGCGGGCCGTCCACCCGCCGATCATGCCGGGGTGGGACGGCTACTCGATCCGCGACCGCTTCGTCGAACGCTACGACGTCCCGGTCCTTGTCGACAACGACGTGAACATCATGGCGCTCGGCGAGTATTGGGCGATGTATCCGAAGGTCGGCGATCTGATCTTCATCAAGGTCGGCACCGGAATCGGCTCAGGACTCGTGGTCGGGGGACGACTTCACCGGGGTGCGCGCGGCGCGGCGGGGGATATCGGCCACGTTCAAGCTGGTCCTTCCGAGGTGCTGTGTCGGTGCGGCAACCCTGGATGCCTCGAGGCGTCTGCGGGCGGCGCCGCGATTGCCCGCGATCTCCGTGCGAGGGGCTACGAGGCCGCCGGCAGCCGCGACGTCGTCGCTCTCGTGCAGGCGGGAAACAACGAAGCCATTCAGGCGGTGCGCGACGCCGGGCGGCTGATTGGCTCGGTCCTCGCCGCAACCGTCAATCTACTCAATCCCGCGGTGATCCTGATCGGCGGAGATGTGGCAGAAGCCGGTCAGCAGCTCCTTGCCGGCATCCGAGAGACCGTCTATCAGCGTTCGACGGCGCTGAGCACCAGCGAACTCCAGATCGCCACCGGCGCGCTCGGCGATCGAGCTGGGATCATCGGCGCTGCTGCCCTGATCATCGAGCACGTCTTCGACCCGGAGGCCGTCGACGCTTCCCTGGTGGGGGTCCACAACGGAGGAGGCTCATGACGAACCAGGAATCTCGATCTCGTGCTTCACCCATCGCGCGGCTCGTACGAGCCGAACGCAAGAAGGAAACGGCCGCGAACCGGCCATCGACGGACACAGGAGGAACGGATAGATGAGGCAATGGAAGACGGGCCTGCAGGTCGTCCTGCTGCTCATGGTGATGGCGCTCGTAGCCGCTGCGTGTAGCAGCGACAGCGACGACACGACCACGACAGCTGCGGCAGCCGCGGACGAGACGACCACCACGGCGGCAGCCGCGGACGAGACGACCACCACGGCGGCAGCCGCGGACGAGACGACCACCACGGCGGCAGCCGCCGGCGACGAGATGTTCACGCTCGGCGTGTCGAACACGCTCGTCGGCAATGCATGGCGTGAGCAGATGGTGTGCGCGATCAAAGCAGAGGCGCTTGCTCGCGGCAACGTCGATCAAGTCGTGTTGCAGAACCGCAACACCGACGTGGCCGGCCAGATCGCCGACATCCAGACGCTGATCTCGCAGGGCGTGGATGCAATCATCATCAACCCGGCAGACCGCGAGGCGCTCGACGCCGTTATCGAGGAAGCATCGTCGCAGGGGATCCCGGTGATCAGTGTTGATGCGCCGGTCACGGCACCCAGCGCGTACTTCGTGTCGAACAATCAGGTCGAGTACGGCGCAGTTGGGGCCGAGTGGCTGTTCGAAGCCCTCGGCGGCGAAGGAAACGTTGTCTATATGCGCGGTCTCGACGGTCACCCGGCCGACGTCGATCGTGACACGGGCTTCCAGGAAGTGCTCGCCAACTACCCCGGCATCACGATTGTCGATGAGGTCTACACCGGTTGGGATCCCAGCGTGGGCGCACAGCAGGCGCTCGAGATCCTGACGACCGAAGACGTCGACGGCATCTGGACCTCCGGCATCGACTACACCGTGGTCCAGCAGTTCGACGTTGCCGGCGTCGACTACGTCCCGGTAGTCGGAGCGGACAACAACGAGTTCGTCGGTCAGTTGCTCGAACTGGCCCCGGACGGCCTGACGGGTGCTGCTATCTCGAACCCGCCGTCGATCGGTGGCGTTGGTGCAGCGATTGCCCTCGACATTCTCGAAGGCAAGGACGTCTCGCAGACGACGCTCATCACTCCGGCAGTCATCGACGAGCCGGCAGAGCTCGAAGCGGTCTACGTCCCCGGTCTCACGGCCGGTTGGTCGTCGTACATGGAGATCGAGCCCTACGTGCACTACACCGCAGATCAGGTCGTCGAGTGCAAGGGACCCGGCGAGTGAACTAGACGGACGTTGTGCCGGGCTCCGCGGGGAGCCCGGCACAACTCCACCTTCAACCGATTCGAGGATCTGCATTGACCGACGTGATCGACGGCCTCCTTGCCGCACGCGACATCTCGAAGCGATACGGGCCGGTGGTCGCACTCCGCTCCGTGGACATCACCATCCGCCCCGGAGAGGTTCACGCGTTGCTCGGCGCGAACGGCGCCGGCAAGAGCACGCTGGTCAAGATCCTCTCCGCCGTCATCTCCGCGGACACGGGAATGGTGTCCGTTCACGGGCGACAGGCGAAGCTCCGCAAACCGGCCGACGCCATGCAGGCCGGCATCGCAACCGTCTTTCAGGATCCGGCCCTCATCCCCGACCTGACGCTCGAGCAGAATCTGCGCATCTCGCAGCTCAGCGAAGACGATGTGCTGCCGTGGCTCGAGCGGATGAACCTCGGCGATATCGATTTCGGCTTGCAGGTGCGTGACGTGCCGCTGGCGATCCTTCGGCTGCTCGACCTCGCCCGTGCGCTGGCCCACGACCCCCAGTTGCTGATGCTCGACGAGATCACCGCTGCGCTGACCACGGATCAGGCAACGCATGTCTTCGATGTCATGCGGGAATGGAAGGCACGTGGTCGGTCGGTGCTGTTCATCTCGCACCGGCTCGGCGAGGTTCTCGAGCTGTGTGATTACGCCACGATTCTGCGCAACGGGACCAACGTCGCCGATTTCGACCTCACCCATGTGGACGAAGCCCAGCTGGTGACGGCGATGCTCGGCGACGAACTTGGCGAGCAGGCCGTGGCCGAAACGGAGGAGCCGGCCCGATCGGTCGGACCGAAGGCCCAGGCGCAAGGCGATCGACCGGTGGTGCTCGAGCTCGAGGACGTGCATCTGCGCGACAAAGTGAACGGCGTGTCGCTCCGGCTTCGCCGGGGCGAGATCCTCGGCCTCACGGCGCTGGAGGGTCAGGGGCAAGATGGGCTGTTCCAGGTGTTGTCCGGCGATCACAAGCCCAGCAGCGGCGATCTTCTGATCAACGGCAAGCGCCTGAGCGCACGGTCCCCGTACGACGCCATCCGAAAGGGAGTTGCGCTCGTCCCCGCCGAACGCCAGAACGCACTGCTGCCACAGCGCTCTGTACGCGAGAATCTCTCCCTCCCGCTCTACAACCGGCTCACCAGGTGGTTCACCCTCGCACGGGACGAGAAGACACGCGTGGACGGAGCCGTCGATCGGCTCGACATCGACGTACGCGCCGGGAGCCAGGTGCAGCGTCTCTCGGGCGGCAACCAGCAGAAGGTCACGATCGGTCGCTGGTTGGCGTCCGGGTTCGACACGCTGCTGTGCTTCGACCCGACGCGTGGCATCGACATTCAGACGAAGGCGCAGATCTACGATCTGCTGCGCCAGCTCGCGGAGGACGGTTCGTCGATCATCCTCTATACGAGCGAACTGCGCGAGATCCCCCTTGTCTGCGATCGGGTTCTGGTGATGTACGGGGGTCAAATCGTCCACGAACAGGACGCCGCCACGGCAACCGAAGAGAGGCTCTTGTCTGCGGCGCACGGCCTCGAAGGGGCATCGACGTGACGGCCACCACGCCCGAGGCGATCGCAGCCGGGTCGACGCCGACCTGGCAGCGGTGGATCCGACGTCATGGCTGGACCGTCGGGGTGTGGCTGCTCCTCATCGTGCTCGTCGGCTGGTACTCGACGCTCATCCCGAGCTTTGGTTCCTTCCAGTTTGCAACCATCATCACCAACGGGACGCCGTGGGTCTTCCTCGCCGCCGCCCAAGCCGTCATCGTCATTGCCGGCGGGCTCGACCTCGGCGTGGGCGGCATGCTCGTCCTCGCCAACGTCGTGACCGCCCGCTTCATGGACGGACAATCCTTCGAAGTCACGATCATGATTGCGATCGGAGCGGTACTCGCTGCCGTCGTCATCAACGCCTTTGTCGGATGGATCATCACCGTGTCCAAGGTGCCCGACATCGTGATCACACTCGGTTCGCTCTACTTCTACCAGGGTCTCGCCCTTGCCGTCCTCCCGAATCCGGGCGGAGGCACCAGCGAAGGCTTCCGATGGTTGTTCACCGGGTCGAACGTGGGTACCGGATCGAACCCCTGGCCGGCAACGGTGATGATCGCCATTCCGATTCTCATCACCGCGTGGTGGATGGCGAAGACGCGAAGCGGGCTCTCGCTGTACGCCGTCGGCAGCGACAAGACGGCCGCCTACCTCTCCGGCATCCGCGCCAAACGCACGAAGATCGTCGCATTCGCAGTGGGCGGAGCGTTTGCCGCAATGGGCGGCCTCTCTACGACGGCCATCGCCGGGAGCGGGAATGCCAACACCGTGGGCGGCAACATGACGCTGAACTCCGTCGCAGCCATCGTGCTCGGCGGTGTTGCGCTCACCGGCGGGATCGGGTCGGTCATCGCCGTCATTCCCGCGGGCTTGATCCTGTTCTTCCTCAGCCCGATCCTCACCGCGATGGGAGTCGATCCCAACCGGGCCCAGATCATCCAAGGCGTGCTCATCGTGGTGGTGATGATGGTCGCAGGCCTGCTCGAGTGGAGGAGGCAGCGCAGAGCATGACGAGCGCGATGTCTCACGCAGATACAAAC
>JAHEEL010000091.1 GCA_024640745.1 Actinomycetes bacterium | reverse complement strand
TGTTCTCTCCCTCGCGGGTTGTTCCGATGAGGTTTCGAGCCGGGGACCGGGCCCAGTTGGTTCGGTCGGACCGGTAGGCGATAGGACCGGGACTGCCGGATCGGGAGCCGTCGTGAGCGAAGAGCGCGACGTCTCCGACTTCGAGAGTGTGGTCTTCGCGAGCGAAGGGTCTGTGATTATCTCGGTCGGCGGTGGTGAGGCGCTGTCGGTCGAGGCGGATGACAATCTTCAGCAGTATCTCGAGACCTCGGTGGACGGAGCGATTCTGACCATTGCGACCCGTGAGGGAGTCGACATCGCCCCCAGCGAGTCTCCGGTGTTTCGCGTCGAAGCGCGAGCCCTCACTGCGGTGAGTCTCACCGGAGCCGGCTCGATCGACATAGATGCGGTCGATTCCGAGCGGTTTGAGATCAGTCTCGGCGGTGTCGGCGACATCTCGGTCGAGTCCGTTGCCGTCAATGCGCTTTCCGCCGACCTGCATGGCGTCGGAACCCTTCTCCTGACCGGCAAGGCCGACCGGCAGGATCTGATTGTCGGCGGCGTCACCGTATACGAGGGCGGCGAGCTGGCGAGTCGATTCACCGCGATCGACGCTGGAGACTCCGGGGAAGCCACGATCTGGGTTTCAGAAAGCCTCGACGTAACGGCGTCGGGCACGGCGTCGGTCGCGTACTTCGGATCACCGTCGGTGAGCGAACAGGTGTCCGACTCGGCAGGGGTCACGGCCCTCGGCCCCAAGTAGCCACTGCATGAAGAGCCCTTGGAGGGCAGAGCATCACCTCCGCGAGTTCGCCGGCGGGAGGGCCGCGAGAAGCCGCTTGCACCGCGGCTCGATGGTCGCCAGGATTCAAGTCGACTCCGGGGACGGTGAAGTGTGCCAGACGACCAGGTGACGATCGATCCGGAGTTCCGGCCGTCCCGACCGGACGGGAGTCAATCCCACAGATTCCAGGCGGCCGGTGTGGTGGCCCTAGTCGTTGTGGCCTTCGTCTTGGGCTGGTTCCTGCGGTCGCCGGCACCGACCGAAACGGAGCCCGATGCCACGAGCAGCGCTGCAAGCGCCACGTCGACTACCGGAGCCGCGGAGACCACAACGACGTCAACGACTCGGGCGTCGACCACGACGGCCACCAGCGAACCACCGACAACCTTCGACGTGGGGATGCCCCTGAGTGAGGCGGTGCCCGGGTTCATCGACGTGATCACCATGGAGCGCTGGAGCGAAACAGGAGTCGAGGTCGCGCGATGGCGATCTCCGCAATCCGCCCCCGAGACCATCGCGTCGTTCGATAGCGGCGAGTCCTCTTGGTTCGAAGGTCTGGACGCCTCCGCCACCTGGTACACCCTGACGGACGCCGGGGTGTTGAGCGTCTACCGGGTGGCCGGTCCGGATGCCCAACTCCCATGGTCACCCGATCTTCAGACGGTCGGTGTTCGCGTGGCGGCTTCGGCGTGGCATGACACTGCACCCGGTCAACTGGCGTGGCTGTCGTGCGCTCGGGCACCCGGGAACCCCGGCACACTCTTTCGCCTGGATGTGACCGATGGCTCAGCCGAGCCGGCTGCCGTCCAGTTGGTCGATGAGGTCTGTGGCGAGGAAGCGGCAACCTGGCTGGCCGGCTGGGGCGACTGGGGATTCGCCCTCTATCGGTGGGACAACACCACCGGCGAGGAACGGATCCTCTTGGATGTTGAGGGCGTCGAGATCGCGTCGATCAATGACGAACTCAACCCTGCCTGGTTCGTAGCCGGGGGCCCCAACGGCACCATTTGGAATCCCGAACCTCCGGAGACCTTGCGGCCGCCGTTTCTCCTGTCCCGCGACGGCCGCTCTCGAACGCCGGTACCGGGGCTGGCAGACGGCGACCGGCTCGAGGATGCCCGATGGTCGCCGGACGGGAAACGACTCGCACTCACGGTGCAACGCTTTGGGGCCGATCCGGCCGTCCGCATCGTGGATCTGTCCGACGGGAGGACTCTCACCGAGATCGCCGACACCGATTGGCAGATCGGGGGGCTGACGTGGTCGTCCGAAGGTCGGTTCCTCGTTCTCGACCGCTGGCTGTGCCCCGATGGATGCGGGTCCCGTGGGCCGGAGCAGTTGGAATTGACCTTCCATGACACCCTCACCAACACGACGACCGGGATCAGCCTTCCTTCCCCCACTGGTGGAGACTGGTGGGGCAACGTTCGGCTCACCGACCCCGCCACGCCGGCCGAACTCGTGGCGCACTACCCCCTCGATGGCAACGGCGCCGACCTCACCGGGCACGGCTTCGACGGCGCCATCGTCGGCCCGACTCGAACCGGCGACCGATTCGGCACAGCCGACGGTGCCTACGCCTTCGACGGTGAGAACGACCGCATCGCCATCGACGTGCGCCCGCAACTGGAATCCGACACACTGTCGCTGGCCGCCTGGATCAAGGTGCCAGACTCGGCAATGCCGCGACCCGTTGCGGGCTGGCGTGACATCGTCTCGTACGGCGCCGGCGGACACGTCCTCGCCATCCACAGTGACGGGGTCGTTCTTGCCGGCCTCCAAGGCGCCGGAGACGGCTGCGAGTTCGTGGGAAGCGACACCGTGTTCGACGGCGGGTGGCACCACGTGGCGATGACCCGAGACGCCAATTGGACGATCCGGATCTACGTCGACGGCCGTATCCAGGCCATCGAGCCCGTTCGCGACCCCGGGAGTGAAGCGGATACGACGACCAGCGGCGCCTGCGCCGTCGCACACGAATTCGGCAACTCGATCTGGATCGGAGGCGACCCCGCTCTGTGGGAGTTCTTCCGCGGGTCCATCGATGACGTCCACATCTACAGCGGAACCCTGACCGAGGAGGAGATTGCCGTCCTCGCCGCCGCCACGCCCTGACCGCGATCGCCGGCGCCGACCACGATCCCGAACGGCATGCACGGACTGGGGCGCCATGCCCGGTCTGCCGGACTCCACTCCATCCCCGTCAAAGACCCCGACAACGAAGGGGGACCAAGGGCCCTGGCGTCGATCTGCGTGCGTCGAGATAGTGCCGATTGGCACTCTGGGAGGGTCGCCAAATGGGACATGAGGACGGTGCGTCGATCTATCGGTCCCCAGCCGCCGCGGCTGGCTTGCTCGAGCGGTACGACGAGATCCTCGATGCCTGGCCGGTGGAACACACGACTCTCGATCTGAAGTCGCGGTACGGGACCGTCCATGTCAACGTCGCGGGTCCGGAAGGCGGCGTCCCAGCGCTCCTGCTGCACGCCGCGTCGATGGCGTCGGTGTCGTGGGCGCCGAATGTGGGTCCGCTCGTCGCGGCGGGATACCGGATCTACGCGGTGGACTACATCGGCGAGGCCGGACGGAGCGTGCTTGCCGACCTCGGCGAGTATCCGAAGACACCGGTCGAGATCGGGAGGCTCTACGTCGACATCGCCGACCGGCTCGGGATCGAGCGCGGTGCGGTGATCGGTGCGTCCGCCGGAGGTCACACAGCGATGCGCTACGCCCAAGCGAACCCTGCACGCGTCTCCAAATTGGTGCTCCTCGGACCGATGGGGATCACACCGCTTGGGCTCTCGGCGGTGACGCGCATGATGATGGTGAGCATGTTCCCGACCGACGCCCGCGTGGCGAAGACGCGCATGTGGGCCATCGGATCTGCCTCGACCGTGATCGACCCGTACGGTAAGTGGTTCGCCGAGGTCCTGCGTGCCGTCGCAACTCCACCGCGTGTGGGTCGACCCAAGCCGCTACACACCGAGGAGATGGCGGCACTGCCCATGCCAGTCCTCTTGGTGCTGGGTGATCACGACAATCTCGTCGGCAACCCCGAACGGGCGGCCCGTTCCGCCGGCGTCTTCCCCGACATCCAGATCGAAGTCGTCGAAAGCGCACACTTGGTCAACGTCGAACGCGCCGATCTCGTGAACCCCTTGATGATCGAGTTCCTGGCGAGGGAGGAGGGCACATGACCGGATGGGCATGGCTCGTCGGCCTGGTGCTGATCATGCACGGTATCGGGCACGTCCTGGGGCTCATTCCGGTGTTCAAAGACGACCCGGCGCCCGGATGGAACGCGCAGTCCTGGCTGCTGACCAACTCGATCGGCGGGACGGCATCGAGGGGTCTCAGCGGGGTGCTGTGGGCCACGTGCACGGTCATGTTCATTCTCGCGGGCCTGGCAGTACTCGACTGGGGCGTCCCATATGACTGGTGGAGGCCGCTCTCGGTCGCCGGCGCCCTCGTGTCGACGGTGACGCTGATCCTCTTCTGGAACGCATTCCCGGCGCTGTTCCCAAACAAGATCGGCGCCCTCGCCATCAACGTCATCATCGTCGGCGGCATCCTCGTGTGGGACTGGCCGACCGACGAGATGCTCGGACACGCCCCAACAACGCCGACCTCGACCACCGGTTAGCCCCGCAGGCACTCCCGATCGAACAGTCTCGACCAGGCCCATTGCATTGGGGTCATCTCGACTTGTGCCGGCAGCCTTCCGGCTTGACCGCGAGAAACGGGAGGCCGATCCGCCGGCGATTGCGTTGGCCCGAACCGGCACTGGATCGTCGGTTCACTCGGTGGGAAGATGTGGGCCTCGGTTTGCACCACTGTCGAGACTGGATGATCCATGGATCCTGAGAGCGTCAACAGGTTTGCGATGTGGGGCACGATCGGCCTGCTCGCGATCGCCGGCGTGGTATTTGCTACAACCTGGGCATCCGGCTCGAACACCGGCTCGAACAGTGATCCACCAGGCGAGGCAGCCCTCGGGCCGGAGACTGCATCAATCCCCGGTTCCTTCTCCAACACCGGGGAAGCGCTCGAGCCGTTGGAACCGATCAACGCACGTGACTTGGCACCAACAACACCGCCGAGCTCAACCTCAGAGGCTGAGACGACTGCCACCGCCTCGGCGAGCACCACGGCAGCGCCCACCCCATCGTCGAGGGAGGTCGCCAGCGCGACCGGCACGACGAGTGGAGTAGTCGAATCCACTACGACCACCGCCGCCGGCAGCACGACGCTTCCGCCCGCGGCGAGCACCACGACGACGACCTTGCCGACGACGACGAGCACCACCCGCCCGGCCACCACGACCACCACGGTGCCGACGACGACAACGACGTCGCCGGCCGCGTCCGACCGCCCGGCGTTGTTCGTCCAACGCTTCGATGCGCGCGCGAACGGCGACGACGACAATTGGCAGATCGAAGTGGACGTTGCCCTCGGCGGAACCGTCGCAGGATCATATCGAGGTCAGGTCCGGCTGGCCTGGAGCGGCTCCGATGCGGGGTCCACGATTCTCAACACCGGCGGGAGCGGCAAAGCGACGGCAACGATTGGATCGTTCACGGGCGACGCGATCACCGTGGCGATAACCGGCGTGGATGCTGCCACATGGGCCTATGACCCCCGTCTCAACCAGACGGCCACATCGCTGACGATCCAGCCGCCCGGCAGCTGAACCCGTGGTCCCATCGAGGCATCGATCAACTCCGCCTTCCCAAGAGCTCGCCGGGACGGAGGCACCTGCCACCATGAGCCGCAAGAAGAGCGGATGGGTCGTTCCCTTGGAGCCACACCCAGCCGGGCCGGAAGGCGGGAGTACGATGGTGCCCGATGGAAGAGTGCGTGTGCGTCGGACTGTGATCGGTCTCTTGATCGTTCTCGCCGTCGCAGGCTGCGGCGGCGGCGAGATGTCGTTGACCGAGTACGTCGACGAGATCAATGCCATCTTCGACCGCGGCATCGAGCGCTACGAAGCGATCGTCGCAAGCCCGGAAGGGGCCGTGCTCATCGTCGGTCAGGGTTCACATCTTGGATTGGCCGACCAAGGGGCCGAGCTCGACGACTTCACCCCGCAGGATCTGCACGTCGCCCTCGAGCAGGTCGCGGAGGTACAGGCCGAGGCACGCGAGACCGCCGCGACCATCGACCCTCCGGACCAGATCGCGGAACTCCACGAGCTCTACTTTCGGGAGCTCCCCATCGCTGAGCTCGCCGACAGAGCCGCGACCGCTGCGACTTGGGACGAGCTCTCCGAGAGTCCCGAGATGGCCGCATATCGCGACGCGCTCGCCGCCGACAACGAAACGTGCGCCAACTTCCAAGCGACACTGGATGCCACTGCCGAGCGAGGAGTTTTCGCCGACACCCCCTGGATACCAGGCGAATTGAAGGAGACCGTCGACTACGCGCTCGGCTGCGACCAGCTCCCCGCCAATCCACAGGACGCCTACCGCCCGCAGGCGGACCCGCCGGGGTGATGACAACCGAGGGGCTGGCGCCTCTCGAACTGCCGGGGGTCGTTCCGGGCGCCTTCCGCGTCGGGCCCAAGACCGCTATCTCTGCGGATGGTCACCGTTCGCACTGCTGAAAACGGGCCGTCGGTTGCGCTCGCACCTGGGCGGCAACAGTCGATCGTGCGACACTGAGTGCAAGATCTACAACGATGCGAACCGCTGCGCTGGTGGCCGGTGCGGACGTCACCGTTCCCCCCGTCGATTCTCCGGGCAGTCTGCGACTCGTGAGATCGTGCCGACAGGCCCAGGAGGTGACCGTGACGTACGCCAATCTTCTCCAGGAGCTCTACCCCGACTTGGCTCCGGATGTGGGCGACTTGTACCTCCTCGAGGAGCACCAGATCGCCGAGCTGCCAGGCCGTGCCCCCGGGCCCGAGCTCGCTGCGGTGCTGCACGCTTACCCCGATCTGCGCGCCTTCCTGGTTGCTCGGTGTCCCCGTATCGAAGAGTTCCTTGCCGAGCTGACGGCGGACCACGGCCCCGCCGAGGAGGGCGGCCTAGCGGCTTGCGAATCGGCACTGGTGTGGGAGCTTGCCGACTGGATCGTCTACCAGCGGGCACCGGAGCTCTACGAGCGCCGAACGGTCGTTGATTGGGATCTTGCCGCGGTCACCGAGGTCGTTGATCTGGAAGGGAAGACGCTGATCGATGCGGGGGCAGGAACCGGCCGCGTGGCGTTTTCGGCGTCTTCGCTCGCCAGCCACGTCTATGCGGTCGAGCCGGTGGCGACGCTCCGCCGATACATGCGGGACAAGGCGAATCGACTCGGGATCGAGAACCTCTTCGTTCTGGACGGATTCCTCCGCGCAATCCCTCTCCCGACTGCGAGCGCCGACGTCCTCGTGACCTGCCAGGCGATCGGTTGGGACCTGGGGGCAGAGCTGTCCGAGATCGATCGCGTGGTGAAGTCGGATGGCTTCGCGTTGCACCTGTGCGGAGCGCCCAGCGCCGCCCAAACCGACAACCCCCTCCTCGGGTCACTGATGTCACACGGCTATCGACAGGACACGTATCGTGACGGGCGGCTGGTGATCCAACGATGCTGGAAGCAGATCCCGAAGTAGGGACCGCCGGGCTCGCACGGACCGCGAGCAGTCCCATCCGCTGCGGACCGATCCTTCGCCTCATCGCGTTCGCCGCCCAACACGCACGAAGCGATGTCCGAGCGCAGCAGGTCGCTCAGTCGTGACCCAGCGTCAGGCAGCGTCACCCATCTCGCGCCGGATGTCCTCCTCGCTGATCGGCTTCTCGCCGCGATAGATCTGCCAACCGTGGAGAACGAGTCCGATGCCCCACCCCGCTATCACCCAGCCGGGCCAGAAGTAGCCGGCCCCCAACACGGCCCAAAGAGCCACGAGGAACGCATTGATCACGACGTAGGCCACAACATGGAACCGGAACTCGCGTTTCTGCTTGATGCGCCGGATGGCCTCGTCGCGCCGATTCTGGTCGTCCATACCTTCCTGTTCCTCCCTTCGACTCGCCGATGTGCCCGCGAGTCTCGCCATTTCGTCCTTCGACGCAGATCGCCCGCCGGCGGTCTACGCCGCTTTGGTCGCCTCAGACGGTAGTTCGAGTTCGAAGGTCAGCCCAGCGTGCGCCGTGAGGCGTTCCAGGAGCAGCACTCCCATCGCCGAAGCGGGGGTCCAGGAGCCGCCACCGACCTGGATCCGGTCCGCGTCCTCGGCCAGGCACAACGCCGACTCAACGATCATGCCGCTACCCAGAGCGTTTCGGTTCCCCCGGAACCGAGACAGGGCACTTCGGCTCGATCTCAGAGCGCGGACGCAGCCGTGGGCTGCGGCGGCGGCAACGGACTCGCGCAACGCCCAATCCTCATCGGCCTACGGGATGGCGAGCCCGCGGGCGCGGCACCACTCGCCGGTGACCGCCACATAGTCGATGACGGCTTCGGCGCCGGCGGCGAGCCGGCTCGCCTGTTCCGCGAGTGCCACAGTGCCTGGATCGCCCTCCGCTCGGAAGGCGTAGCCAATCGGTTGACTGTCGCTACGGGCCCCGGTAGGTCGACCCCACACGATCACCGTATCGCCCTCGTCGGAGACGGCCGTGACGGTGACACGCGCTGTCGGCATAGGTGGGAATCTACCCGCAACGGGGCAACTTCGGCGGGGTGCTGCGGAGATCGCGGGTGGACCATCGGCCGAGAATCGGGGAAACTGGTCCCAACGAACGGGAAGGCTCCGCATGGCGCACCAGACGGTGAAAGCGGGATACGAGCAGCTCGTCGACCGCTTGAATCGCTTCCCGCAGGGCGCGCCGCCCTCCGACGTCCTCTACGCCATCCTGAAGATGCTGTTCAGCGAGCGTGAAGCCGGGCTTGTAGCGCTCCTCCCGATTCGGCCCTTCACCGCCGAGCGGGCGGCCCGGGTCTGGAAGACGACGCCGGCCGCGGCCACGGCGATGCTCGAAGCGCTGGCGGGGCGAGCGATCCTGCTCGACATGGAATCCGTCGACGGCAAGCGGCGCTTCGTCCTGCCGCCGCCGA
>JAHEEL010000256.1 GCA_024640745.1 Actinomycetes bacterium | reverse complement strand
CGAGCTCGAGGAGCAGATCAAGCCGCTCGCCGAGGTATCCGAGATCGCGCTGATCGGCGGACAGCGCCGGGTCCTTCGCGTCGAGCCCGACCCGGCCCGCATGGCGGCCTACGGCGTCGACCCGCTGCGTCTGGCGGGGATGCTCGAATCGGCGGACCGCGAGTCGACGGCGGGATCTCACCCCGCCGCCAATCGACAGATCCTGCTCGAGACCGGTGGGTTTCTCAACAATGCCGACGAGGTCGCCGCAGTCGTGGTCGGCGTTCACGCCGGCAAGCCGGTCTACCTGAGCGACGTGGCCGACATCCTCGACGGGCCCGGCGATCCCGCCCAGTACGTTCTGTTCGGGTACGGCGCCGGCCAACACGGATCCTCGTCGGACCGGCGCGAGATCGTCGATCTCGGAGTTTCGCCGGCAGTGACGCTCTCGATCGCCAAACGCAAAGGCGCCAACGCCATCGAGGTCGCCGAAGAAGTGCTCGGCAAGGTCGACGCGCTGCGCGGCCGCCTGCTGCCGGACGACCTCTCGGTCTCGGTGACACGCAACTACGGCGAGACCGCCAAGGAGAAGTCGGACGAGCTCCTCCTCCACATGGGCATCGCCGTAATCGGTGTAACGATCCTGATCGGACTGATGCTGGGGTGGCGCGAAGCCGCGGTGGTGGCTGTCGCCATTCCCGTGACGTTGGCGCTGACCCTCGCGACCTTCTACTTTCTCGGCTTCACGCTGAACCGCATCACGCTGTTCGCTCTCATCTTTGCGATCGGGATTCTCGTCGACGACCCGATCGTCGACGTCGAGAATATCGTCCGCCACTTCCGCCTGCCCGCAGGCCGTACGCAATCGCCGCTGGAGACCACCGTCGAAGCGGTCAACGAGGTGCGCAGCCCCCTGATCCTGGCGACGCTCACGGTCATCGCCGCGATTCTCCCGATGGCGTTCGTTCGCGGCTTGATGGGGCCGTACATGAGGCCGATCCCGATCGGCGCCAGCGCGGCGATGATCTTCTCGATGATCACCGCCTTCGTCGTTACGCCATGGGCGGCCTACCGCATTCTTTCCGGGCGCGAGCCGTCGGAAGACGACGCCGAGCCGACGGACGAAACGCGCCAGGACTCGCCCGGCGATGCCTCGGAAGAGGAAGTGTCGTTACCCGAACCCGCCGCACACCCTCACGGCGAACACGAGGACTGGACCACGCGAGCCTATCGCCGGGTGATGGCCCCCCTGCTCTCTCATCGGCTCTGGCGCTTCATCTTTCTCGTCGCCATCACGGCGATGCTACTCGCCGCGGTCTCCCTGCTCTTCCTCAAGGCGGTCAAGGTCAAGATGCTGCCCTTCGACAACAAGAGCGAGTTCCAGGTGATCGTCGACACCGACGAAGGCAGCACCCTCGAGCACACGGTGCGAGTCGCCACCGACCTCGCGATGGCGATCCGGGAGGAACCGGAGGTCACGGATTTTCAAATCTACGCCGGCACTTCCGCGCCCTACAACTTCAACGGATTGGTGCGCCATTACTTTCTCCGGCAAGGCCCCAACGTCGCCGACATCCAAGTCAATCTGGTCGGCAAGTCCGATCGCTCGGCGCAGAGCCACGACATCACCAAGAGAATCCGCCCGCGCATCACGAAGATCGCGGAGCGATACCATGCCAGCATCAAGATCGCCGAGGTTCCGCCGGGACCGCCGGTGTTGCAAACCCTGGTCGCAGAGATCTACGGCCCCGCCTACCCGCAACAGATCGAAGTCGCCGCCCGGGTGCGCGACATCTTCGAACGCACGGAAGGGGTGGTCGACGTCGACTGGTACGTGGAGAGCCCGCAAGACCGGCTGCGCCTCGTCATCGAGCACGACAAGGCCGCGCTCGCGGGCATCTCCGCCGACCGCATCGCCCAGACCGTCACGATGTTGCGCGAGGGAGTCCGCACCGGCCTGCTGCACGACCCCCTCGAGGCCGAAGACGTCGATATCGAGGTGCGGCTGCCGATCGCCGCGCGCGCATCCGTCAGCGACTTGCTCGCCGTAGAGATCGCCGGCGAGAACGGCGCGATGGTCCCGCTGGGCGAGCTCGTCCGCATCGAGGAGACCTCTCTCGAGCCGTCGATCTACCGCAAGAACCTCAGGCCGGTCGTTTACGTGACCGCCGATGTCGGCGGCGCCGAGGAGAGTCCCGTCTACGCGATCCTCAAGCTCAACGATGCGATCGAGGAGCTCGGCATCGAGATCTACTCGACCCACGCCCCGGAAGAGGTCGAGCGACCGGCCATGAAGTGGGATGGGGAGTGGTACATCACCTATGAGGTGTTCCGCGATCTCGGACTGGCCTTCGCGGTCGTCCTGATCTTGATCTACGTGCTGGTCGTGGGTTGGTTCGCATCGTTCAAGGTCCCGTTGGTCATCATGATCGCGATTCCATTCTCACTGGTCGGCATCCTACCGGCGCACTGGGCGATGGGCGCCTTCTTCACCGCGACGTCGATGATCGGCTTCATCGCCGGCGCGGGCATCGTCGTGCGCAACTCGATCATCCTGGTCGACTTCATCGAGCTGCGCCTGTCC